>JBDTUV010000095.1:0-8598 GCA_040007575.1 Gemmatimonadales bacterium | reverse complement strand
TCCGCTTCACCGCCACCAGGAATGCCTCGTTCTCCGAGAGGCCGGCGCCGCGCAGCGCATCGACCTCGCCGCGCAGGTGATCCTCCAGCTCCTCCACATCCACCGGCCGGATCGCCTGCCGACGGCGAAGATAGCTCCGCCACTGCTCGATCTGTCCCTCGAGCGATTCGCTCGACCCGGCTTCCGTCGCGGGCTCAGCCATGGGACGGCAGCGGCGAGAGCGGTGACCGCGTCGGAAGCGTGACCGCGGGCCAGATGTTGCGCAGCGCGGCGTCCACCATCTGCCACTGCTGACACTGCTCCGCGAGCTGCGCCTGGCCCCGTGCCGTGAGGTGATAGTACTTGCGTTTCCGACCCGTCTCAGAGGTGCCCCACTTGCCCTTGATGTAGCCCTGCCGCTCGAGACGGTGGAGCACTGGATAGAGCATTCCGTCGGTCCAGTGCAGCTCCCCGTCTGAAAGCTCGCCCACGCGCTTGATGATCGCGTAGCCGTAGGAGTCACCCTCAGCCAGAAGGGCGAGAACCAACGGGGTGGCGGTGGCGGCCACAAGGTCTTTGTTGATGTCCATGGTCTCTTATGCACCCACCGGCGTTGAGTACCTAGTTCTACTATACATCGTGCTTCTATGTATATCAAGCTGTCGAGGTCCAACTCTGGGGCGAGGGTGATGCAGTCTCGTTGCGACATGCGCAGAGCGCTTTCACCAAATTCCCCGATCCCAGACCAGCCGTAAGTTCCCACAATGTATTACGATAGCTCGTTACTTCAAGCTCGAGCCTGCTCCCGCGTCCCGGGCCTGCCTCTTGCAACGAAGTGCGGCTTCCCTTTCTCGTAAAACGTCTCCGCGACTGTTGCTGGATTTTCCTTGAAGGGCATCAATGTCGAATACCCTAGCCTGGCGAAATATTCGAATCGAGCGCCTCAGCCTTTCGCAAGGTCCGCCGCGCGAATCACTACCCGATGCCCGCCGTGATTCGCTCGAGTCTGCCAGGGTGCAGACGTTGCGCGGCATTGCTTGCCTGTTACTAGTGGCGTTCCACACAGTTGGTTCAACGGCTGCTTCAGGGCTGCACGTGTCTGACGCCTCGCTGTATCGCGAGTTTACCAATCTATTTGTGCATGTACGGATGCCGCTCTTCACCTTTCTTTCCGGCTTGGTGTACGCATATCGACCTCTGCGTGCGGGACACGCGCTGCCATTTTCAGGAAAGAAGCTTCGCCGCCTCGGCCTGCCCTTCATCGTCGCATCGACGCTGCTGTATTTCTTAAATTTCGCGATACACCACGAGGTACCACCGCTGCTGCAGATGTGGACCATTTACGTATTTCCGTTCAAGCATCTGTGGTTCGTGCAGGCCCTGCTGCTCGTGTTCGCGGCGCTTGTCGTGCTGGAGTCGCTCGGCGCCTTGTCGACGTTCACACGATTCATGCTGGTGTTCGCTCTTTCTCTGGGGCTCTACTCCTACGGACCGTTCGAGAGCCAGAATATCATTGGCCTCCATAACGCCACCTACCTGCTGCCGTTCTTTCTTGGGGGGCTCGGAGCACACCGCTATCGCGATCTCTTGCAGCTGAGGCGAGTTCTGATCGCGACGTTTCTCTGTTTCCTCGTAACCCAGGGTTTCCATACGTACATCGTACTTACGCGGGCACTCGCGCCGATCGTTCCCACCGAGAATCGATCTGGAATGCATCTTCTGATCGGCCTCTCGGCGAGTCTCTGCGCACTGCAGCTGCTGCCCCGTGTGGGCCTCATGGAAAAGATCGGAGGGTCCGCATACGCGATCTATCTTTACCATCCCCTCTTCGTTGCCGCGGTGCTCTTCGCCGCAGGTGCACGGGTCGCGACTTCAGCGAGCCTGCTTTTCGTACTGGCCAGCGCTGCAGGCATCGTGGGGCCGATGCTGATGGAGCGCGGGGCAAGGCAAATTCCAGGCGGCCAGCTCCTCCTCGAGGGCCGGGTAGCCTCGGCTGTCATCCGCACAGACGAGGTACTGTGGCTCAATGAGCTGAGCGGGCTTCCTAAGCCGGACGGAAGCTTATGGCATGCCTTCCGGCAAAGGTGGGGCGACGGAGCGGAAAAACTTGTCCGTCAAGGATGTGGCAGCGGAAACACTACGAATCGCCGCCATGAGAACGAGAGCACGCGCTTGACATCTTCTTGACTGGGAGCACCTACACTTGGAGCTGGGACCCAGGAAGGTACAGGCACTCCGCGTCAGAGGACCTATGGGCACTCGAGGGCTGGGGTTACGGCAGACTGGTCTGAACCTATTGGTCAGCTGCGCGCTGCTCTCCGGGCTCAGCTGTGGCGGCGGCACGGAGCCGCCTGATGCTCCTACTGCGGACATCAAGGCAGATGGCGCGGATGCGCCACTCGCCGTCGACCCTAAGGTACCCGTCCATCTGAGCTGGAGCTCGGAAAATGCTGCATCCTGCCTGGTGAGCCCAGGAGGCTGGAACGGCACCACGGGTTCAGTCACGGTGGAAGATCTCACGGCTACGACCACATACCGGCTCTCCTGCACCGGCCCGGACGGCGAGGCCGAGGACACCGTTCACATCGTGGTGACCTCTCCGCCGGGCACGCAGATCGTCTTCCAGTCAAGCGACAACAGTATCTCTGACATCTATGTGGCGAACGCGGACGGCTCGGGACTGACCAGGTTGACCGATTACGCGGATGCCGATCTGGCCCCTTCGTGGTCGGGCGACGGTCGGCAGATCTACTTCCTCTCGTCCAACCGTGATGGCCGCGGGACTGTGGACTTGTACACCATGAATGCCGACGGCACCGGCGTCCACCTGGTCGTCGCCAGTATCTACAGCAGCGGGGAGTTGCATCAGGCGTACGCAGTCTCACCCAATGGGACGCGCATCGCGCTCGGAGCAATCACGCCCCTGCAGTCTCCGTCTAACGTCGATCTGTTCGTCATGAATTTGGACGGCTCCGAACGGACCCGGATCGTCGACCTTCCTTGCCCCTATTACGACTCGGGTTGCCACCATCTCGAGGCGCTGGCCTGGTCTCCGGACGGGCAGCGCATCGCCTACTCTACCCGCTCGCGGGGTCACGGGTTCAGTACGTCCGGCTACCTCGGCGTCGTGAACGCCGATGGAACCGGGCAGCAATTCCTGACTACCTCCGGCGCTCGCAGTACTGAGCCGGCGTGGGCGCCGGACGGCCAGCGGATTGTCTTCTCGTCCAGCCCCACAAACCCCTCGTATATTTCCACGCTCGTGGATCTTGAGATCATCAACGCCGATGGGACCGGTCGCATAGTCCTGCTGGACGGTGATGCGGACGGGATGGCCAACACCTCACCCTCCTGGTCACCGGACGGGCAATCCATTGTCTTTGCCCGGTTCAGCCCGGGGACGGACTGGGTGGTGCCGGGGCAGAGTGAGCTGTTTGCAGTCAAGGTGGACGGGACTGGCCTTCGGCGTGTCACCAGTGTGCCTGGCGGCGCGTTTGCCCCGGACTGGAACCCCGCTGGACCCTAGCTGGACAATGGGAACTGAGCTCACCTGTCCGGGGGAGCTACCACGGAATTGCCCCTCCTGGGCTCGAGCCGCAGGCGACCTGTTGGGGTCAACCAGGACTCTCCTGATCCAGAGGGGCCGCTCTAACCGTCTGAACTCCAGCAACTTTCTAACCTTTACGCGAGCTCGTGTCACCCGATGCTGGAGTTTGCTGGCTTTCATGCGCACTCGGTGAGCTTAGAATCTATTCGGCAGCCAAATGCTCCCAACGTCCTCCATCGTCAGGTTAAGGCAGGCCAGAAGAGCGGCACCGATGGGATTCTCGCCGTGCAACAGGGTGTAGAGGCTCACTTCCCCCCCTTGGCGATCTCATCGTGGAGGGCGTTCACCTGTGCCGCGATCTCGGCGTCGAAGTCCTCCGACTCCCAGAAGGGACGGATCTCGAGGTCACTCGGACCCGGCATCGGGTTCGGGCACCGCTTGGCCCACTCGACCGCCTCCTCCATCGACCGCACCTGCCAGACCCAGTAGCCCGCCACCAGCTCCTTGGTCTCGGCAAAGGGGCCGTCGGTCACCGACCGCTTGGCGCCGCTGAAGTGGATCCGCTTCCCGAACTTGCTCGGCTTTAGCCCGTCGGCGGCGAGCATGATCCCGGCCTTCACCAGTTCCTCGTTGAACTTCTCCATCGCCTCGAACATCTCGGCGGCGCCTTCCATCCCGAGGGGGGTGTTCTGCTCCTCGGCCTCCTTCGTCGCCTTCACGATCACCATGACGCGCATAATGCCTCCATCTATCGTTGGGGTGGGAGGGTCATTCGCCGCTCCCTTCACCAAGACATCGAACGGGGGTGCACGAAATCGACATCCTTGCCTGTTGCAGGGTGGGACAGGAGGAGAGGGGAGCCGGGAGGCCGATGCCCATGAAAAAACGCCGAGGGCTTCCGCCCTCGGCATTGCCCCTCCTGGGCTCGAACCAGGACTCTCCTGATCCAGAGGGGCTGTAAAACACCCCGAATTCCAGCAACTTGCAACCTTTACGCGAGCTCGTGTCACCCGTTGCTGGGGTTTGCTGGGTTTCATGCCGGACTTTGCCGTACTTTACTCACTCGAATGTCAGAGTTTGCTGTCTCCTTTTCGTGACTTCCAATCCGCGCGCTTCCCCCAACCCGGCCCCTTACTACCCCTGCGCTAGCTAGGAAGGCCTCATCGGCGCAGATTCGAAGCCCGATGCTGAGCTTGCTGGCTTCATGGTGTTCTTTGCCGTCTTTTGCTCGCTCAAATGCTCAGTTGGCCAGGGCAACCAATGTCATTCTTTCTTGATCCGAGTAAGCGGGTCCGCGCCTGGACACAAATTATGTAACTCGGGGTCGGCTCGGCGCCACGCCTCAACCACGAGAGTGACGGGTCGAGCACGTCGAAGCGTCGTCATGGCGCCCTTTGGCACACACCCCTGTTCAGCCCGGATTTCCTAGCGTGGCCATAGGGTGGCGTGGGAATTGTGATCAGCGCCTGTGGATGGGCTCGCCCCGACAATGTCGTCCCTTCGGTTTATTGCGAATGCAACCCCTCCGGCACCAAACGAGCCAGCGGGCATCAATGAACCTATATCTTTCATGAGACCGTCGCGCCACAAGAAGGGATGCTGGAAAGTATCGCCCTCTCCGGTTGCCCACCCCACCACGTGACCGGCCTCGTTAATGCCCGTCGCGTAGCTGCCATTTCCCACGAGTGTGCCGAGATCGGTCAGGGCCCCATTTTCCCAGAGAAAGGCGTGGTACTGTTGGTCGCCCGGGACTGTGCTACCACCCACCACTTGTCCAGCCTCGTTTATTGCAGTAGCTCCGCTAGATCTGCCGCCCAAAGTCCCCAGGTCCCTTATCACACCCCCGTTGGCGTTCGGCATTAGGAAAGCGTGGAAGGAACCGTCAGCGGTCATGTAATCTCCGACGATTTGCCCAGCCGAATTGATCGCAACAGCTTCGCCTTCTGTGGCTCCTGGTGTGAGATCCCTCATTGTTCCTTTTTCCCAAATGAAGGCGTGCTGTACACCGTTCGTGGTACTACTGCTGCCCACAACTTGTCCACTCTTATTGATCCCGAGAGCTACACTGCCGACGCCTCCTAGTGTGCCAAGGTCGGCCATTTTCCCCTTGCTCCATATAAATGCGTGTGCATCAGAGCTGGTAGCCGTGAGGCTGTAGCCTACGACGTCGCTATTAGCGTTGATCCCAGTCGCCACGCTCCACTTGCCACCCAACGTGCCCAGATCGGTCATCACACCAGGGCTGCGTGAGATGAACGCGTGAAAACTACTGGGGTCAACATTGCCGTCGGCGGTGAGAGAATAGCCAACAATGTCGCCCACAGTGTTGATCGCGAATGCTTGGCTGATAAATCCTCCGGGAAGCGTGCCCAGGTCGAGCGGTGGTGGCCTATTTGTTCCTTGCGCCATGCTAACGCTAGTATCGACCTGATCGGTGGGGGAACTGTCGCAGGCTACCATGGCCAAGGCTAAGAGCAGTGGCAGGACTACAGTAGGGCATAGAGCTATACGTCGACAGGACGTATTTGACATTTGGGGCCTCCGGTTCATCTCCTCGGGTTTGTAATTCGCACCGCCATTAGTTCTGTTGAACGGACGGCAGGCCCATCCTGTGCGCAATACGCCGCTTGTGAGCGCGACCAGAGCCGTGCAGCTGCGAGGCGATGTCTTGAACTTCGAGGGAATAGCCTGCCTCGGAGCAGTCGGCGAATAGCACTGCAGGCGAGAGTCTCGCGGTCTCAGGTCGACGGAACGGTTAACGGGAGGATTGCCTCTCCTGGCTCGCAGCAGCAGGCCGCCCCAAGAAAACGCCCACGGTTATTCACCGTGGGCATTGCCCCTTCTGGGCTCAAGCCGTCAGGCCGAGCCCTAAAAAAAAGGCCGGTGCTTTTGCACCGGCCATTGCCCCTCCTGGGCTCGAACCAGGACTCTCCTGATCCAGAGGGGCTACTGTAAGCAGCCCAATTCCAGCAACTTGCAACCGTTTACGCGAGTTCGTGTCACCCGATGCTGGAGTTTCACGGCTTTTATGCCAGACTTTGCCGTACTTTACTCACTCAAATGTCAGAGTTTGTCACACCATCAGGCCATTTAGGTGCGCCTCTCGACTCGCCTCAGAACGTGAAGCATCTTGTGAGAGCCGAGTCACATTGCCTCCCTTACGCAACCCCATTCCGGCAGCGATAATCACATGCGGCTGCGCACCTGTGAGCAGCCGGAGCGTCACGACAACCTGGTGAGCAGGGGGAAGCCTGACACAGCTCGACTTAGGTGGCCACGGACGCAGTCTGATGCTAGGTAGGGCACGCCACGAGCAGCGATATGCTTGACCATAGGAAGGGGGCTGACTATGACCGGTCTCGCTAACGATCAAGCGTCCTTGGAGGCCGTCCTCAAGGACGAGATCATCCGCATGTACCAAGAGGTCGCGGACAGCCCCGAGAGCACCTTCCACTTCTTCCATGGCCGGGAAGCCGCTGAGCTATTCGGCTATGCGCCCGACTGGCTTGACCGCGCACCGACAGGTGCCGTCGCGTCGTTTGCCGGAGTAGGGAATCCGCACGAGCGGAGCAATCTGCAGCCGGGTGAGACCGTGCTCGACCTGGGCAGTGGCGCCGGCCTGGACGCGATGATCGCCGCCTGGCGAGTTGGTCCTACGGGGCGCGTGGTGGGCGTCGATTTGAATCCCGCGATGTGCGTCAAGGCCCAGGCTCACGTCGCGGCAACCGGGACACGGATGGAATGTCGCGAAGGGCCCATGGAAGATATCCCGCTCCCTAATGCCTCGGTGGACGTGGTGATCTCCAATGGGGTGATCAATCTCTCCTTCCGCAAGCGCCGCGTAGTCGAGGAGATATTCCGAGTGTTGAGGCCGGGCGGCCGGATTTCAATCACCGATATCGTGAGTGCCAAGCAGCTTTCACAGTCAATCGTGAACGATCCCAAACTCTGGGCCAGCTGAATTGGTGGCGCTCTCCCGGAGGGAGAGATGTTTCGGTTGCTGGAGGAAACCGGCTTTACCCGCGTGCGCTCGGCCGTGGTGCCGAAGTTCCGGTTCCGCAAGGAGTCGACGCAGGATGCAGCTGAGGCCTATGGCGTCAAGGCGGTCATGATAACCGCGCTAAAGCCACGTTCGGTTTGACGGACCAGTACTGGGACGCCGTCGAGCCTGCGCACGAGAGCCTCACCCAAAGAAAACGGCCGGTGCTGTTGCACCGTCCATTGCCTCTCCTGGGCTCGAGCCGGGACTCGCCTGAGCCAGAGGCGCCACCGTAAGCCACTCAATTCCAGCAAGTTGCAATCACTTACGCGAGCTCGTGTCATCCACTGCTGGAGTTCGGTGGTTTTCACACCGGACTTGGCCGTGCTTGAGAGCTCGGACAGCATCAAGTGCTTCTCTACGCAATCGCCTCTCGACTCGCCTAGGAACGTGAAGCATCTTGTGAGGACCGAGCACACCGTCTCCCTGCCGAGCACACCCTCTCCCTACGGAACGTTATTCTGGCAGCGAGTTTTCACGCGGCATCGTCCTCGCGCAAGCTCTGTGATCTTCCTGGTCACCGGGCCGATTGACACCTACCCAGAGTGAAGGAACCCTACCATGGCAGCCCACTCGACCACCGCAGCATCTGGCACAACGTCCGCCTCCGCAGCTGGTCTCGGGGCCAGCCTTGTCACCCTGGCAGGGATTGGTCTCGTAGGTTATGGCCTCATGTTTCTCGTCCGCAACTTCACCGGCTTCATCGAGCTCGGGCTGACGCCGGAACACGTCGGCGGAACACCGGAGCAGATCCAAGCGTTCAGCCCACGGCTCTACAACTACATCAGTCACCTACAGGTCGCCGTGGCGGGGTTCATCATCGCCCTTGGGGTGGCGGTCATCGCCCTCGCCTGGCGAGGAATTCGCACCGGGCAGCGCTGGGCCCTGTGGACGGCCTTCCTTACGCCGGTCATTGGAGTCGGGCTGGCCCTCCCGCTACACTATGTCTACGGTATCGGGACGTTCGGCCATCTCGGACTGATCTACCTTGATGCAGGGATCCTCCTCATCGGGACGATCCTCGCCGGGAGAG
>JBDTUV010000094.1:0-8614 GCA_040007575.1 Gemmatimonadales bacterium | reverse complement strand
CGATCGTGCGCGACCTGATCGAGCGTTTTCCAGCGACCCTCCGCCTGGCCGGGGCAGCGATGCTCTTCGCAGCGATAGTGGGCATCGCCGTCGGCATTTTCGGTGCCTGGCGACCAGGCAGCTGGACCGACCGCTTTGCTACCTTCGGCGCCTACCTCGGAGTTTCGTTCCCGGTCTACTGGGTGGGCTTGATCCTGATTCTGGTCTTCGCCGTCCACCTGCGTTGGCTGCCGCCATCCGGCTCAGCCAGCCCCATCTACCTGATCCTACCCGCCATCACCCTCGGCATGAGATCGGTGGCGTTCTTGTCGCGGATGACGCGGGCGGCCATGCAGGAAGTGCTGCAGAGCGACTTCATTCGCACGGCGCGTGCCAAGGGACTGAGCGAGAGCCGCGTGGTGCTTTCGCACGGCTTCCGCAACGCCTTGCTGCCGGTGGTCACCGTGCTGGGGCTGGACTTCGGCAGTTATCTCACCGGGTCCATCCTGACCGAAACCATTTTTTCCTGGCCCGGAGTCGGCAGATATGTCCTCACCGCAATCGACAAGCGTGACCTCCCCGCGGTACAGGGGAGCATCCTCTTTCTCAGCCTGGTCTTTGTCATGGTGAACCTGCTGACCGATCTGCTCTATGCGCGGGTGGACCCCAGGGTAGCGTATGACTGAGGCGGGGCAGCGGGGCGGGTGCCCTCGGGGCGGGTGGACAGCGGGGCAGCACAAGGCTGTCATCCTGAGCGCAGCGAAGGATCTCTCGACCTTTATCGCCATCCTCTGCATGCTCTCCACCGGAGCCGCCGCACAGTCCCTCGCCAAGCGCCTGGATGCTCGCCTGGATCGTCCACCGTTCGATAAGCAGCTCTGGGGCCTGGCGCTGGCCGACGAGAACGGCCATCTGCTCTATGGGCGCAACGAAAACCGCCTCTTCATTCCCGCCAGCAACACCAAACTCGTCGTCGGCGCGGTCGCATCGGCGCTTCTGCCGCCCGACTGGCAGGTGAAGACCAGCGTATACGGCGGGCCGGTGGTGGGCGGCGTCCTCCTTGGAGATCTGGTGCTCTACGGCCGGGGCGACCCGACCATGGATCGCCGCTGCTACGGCACCGACTCCACCGCCGCTGGTGTCTGCGAGACGGAGCCGTTCGCCCGGCTGCGCGAGCTGGCCGATTCGCTGCGGAGCAAGGGGGTGCAGCTCATCGCCGGCGACGTGGTAGGCGATGGTAGCTACTTCGAGCCCACCCTGGTCCATCCCAACTGGGAGCAGTTCGATCTCAACTGGTGGTTCGCCGCACCGGTCTCGGGGCTTGGCTTCAACGACAACAGCGTTGACTTCACCTGGCAGCCTGGCCCGGCGCCCGGCGCACCCGCGGTGATCTCGATGAGCCCCGACCTCGGCGACATCGCCTTCGAGAACCGGACCGTGACGGTGCCACCGGGCGGGGAGTCGGACGTGGGCGATCGCTTCTTTCGTGTCCCGGGCACGCTTCAGATCTGGGCCGAGGGCACTGTGGCGCTCGACAACCCGTCACGCACCGAATCGTTTGCCCTCCCGGACCCGAACCTGTATGCCGCAAGAGCCCTGCGTCAGACTCTGGCAGACGCAGGCATTTCGGTTGCCGGCACCACCCGGTCGACGACTGACTCGACGCTCTACGCCCACCTGCGCGCCACCCAGCCGCTGGCGGAAGTCTCCTCCCGTCCATTACGGGACTGGATCTTTCCAATCCTCAACACCAGTCAGAACTGGTTCGCGGAAATGTTGCTGAAACAGCTCGGCAGGCAGGTGGGCAGGGGCGGTTCATGGTCCGAGGGACTCGGGGTGGAGCGCCGCTTTCTGATCGATTCCGTCCGAGTCGACTCGACCCAGATCTCCCTGAGCGATGGTTCCGGTCTCTCGAGCGTCAACCTGATCAGCCCGATGGCGTTCACCCAGATACTCCGCTTCATCCGTCGCCATCCGCGGTATTCCACCTTTGCGGCGGGGCTCCCACAGGCGGGCGGTACGGGCTCGCTCCATAACCGCTTCGTGGGTACTCCTCTCGCCGGACGGGTTCGGGGGAAAACGGGCAGCATCTCCCGGGTCAACACGCTTTCGGGCTACATCGAGATGGGCCGCGGAAACTTTCTGACCTTCTCCGTGCTGGCCAACCATCATGCGCAACCGAGCCGGGCTATCCTGGCTGCCATCGACAGCGTCGTCGTGGAGATGGCAAAGCGATGAGGCTGGCGACCAAGAAGCACTGGGGCATGGCCCTGGCGCTGGTCGGCTTTCTGGCGTTGGTCGCGATGGAGGCAACGGAGCGGGCGGGCAAGCAACGCATCGGCACCGACTTTCACGTGTTCTGGCAGGCTGGATACGATTTCGCGCACGGCCTTCCGCTGTACCAGCGGCTCCCGGGAGCTCGCAAGTTCATCTACCCGCCGTTCGCCGCGCAGGTGTTCCAGGTACTGGGCATCTTTCCGCTGAAAACCGCCGCGTGGCTCTTCTACGTCGGCAGTGTGGCGCTGATCTTCGTAGCGGCCAAAGTCTCGCGTGACATCATAAACCAGGTGGAGCCCACGAGACGTGCTGGCAGGTGGCCACTCGTGCTTGCCGTCGTGCTCTCCCTCAATTTCACCTTGAACAACCTGAACATGGTGCAGGTGAACCTCCTGATCTTCGTATTGTGCCTCCTGGGGATCCGTGCCTTCGTCGAAAAAAGGGAGCCGGCTGCCGCCGGGTGGCTCGTCACGGCAACCGCCATAAAGCTGACGCCCCTGTTTTTTGTCGTTTGGGCGTTGATTCGAGGAACTCGACGGATCTGGGCAGCGGTCATCATCGCGGGGCTACTGTCGCTCACTCTGCCCATGGTCCAGCGGGGATTTGCCCAGGGGATCATCGATCTGAAGACGTACTATCAGACCTTTCTCCAGGCGTTCGCGGCGGGCGGTGTCATTCCGGATTACACCAATCAGAATCTCGCCGCCATGATCTATCGCGCTGTGGTACCGATGTCGTCGCATGACTTGCCCGCATACGGCTACGCTTACCTGCCTTCGCTACAGTCAGCCGCCCCCCTCATCTATCGTGTGCTGGCGGTATCCATTCTGGCGGTTTTCCTGGCTCACCTGCTTAGGCTGAGGGTCGGTAACCGGCAACTCACCGCCCTCGAGATCTCCAGTGTGTTCCTGGTGAGTCACTTGCTCTCGGGAATCACGTGGAAGGCCCACCTGGTCACCCTCTTGTTTGTTGCCTATAGCTTTTTGGCGTTGAATACGGACCTGATGGGAAGGGGCCGACGGGCAGCGTTTGCGCTGGCCTGTGCCGGGCTCGTGGCGATTGCACTGGGGCGCGATGTGATCGGGAGCCGCCTACACCATTATGTGGGCGGGTATAGCCTGATCGTGTGGGTCATGCTCCTGCTGTTTGTCTTGAGCGTGGCGTGGAGCCAGCAGAGAACGTTGGAAGTGAGAAGTGAGAAGTGAGAGGTGTCTCACCCCTCACTTCGTCAATCGTCCTTCTGTCCGAATAGCGCCATGTTCGACGAATGCCCCGGGTTCACCTTGGCCTTGGGATTGATCCAGTGCACGGCGTTGTTCACTGCGATGCAGGCCTCGCCTGCCCCGGTGGCGATGAGCTTGAGCTTACCGGGGTAGCTGGTGATGTCCCCCGCGGCATAGATCCCAGGTACGTTGGTGGCCATCACCTGGTCGACCTTGATGTCGGCCTTTTCCGTATCGAGCCCCCATTCCTTGATGGCACCGAGATCGGAGTGGAAGCCGAGCAGCGGGATGACCGCGTCCATCTCGAGTGTCTCCTCCTCCTTCGTCTTGCTGTTGACGATGGTGACCCGCTCGACCTTGCCGTTGCCGTGTAGGGCCTTCACCTCCCAGAAGGTGCGCAGGTCGCACTTCCCGGCGCGCTGAAACTCCTGCACCTGGCTGATCGTTGCCTGGTGCGCCCGGAATCCGTCGCGCCGGTGGATGAGCATGATGGACTTCGCGATGCCCTGGAGATTCACCGCCCAGTCGAAGGCCGAGTCCCCGCCACCGACCAGAAGTACCCGCTGCCCCTCGAACTGCTTCGGGTCGAGCACCTTGAAAAAGAGCCCCTTTTCCTCGAAATGCTCCTCGCCATCGATGCCAAGCTTCCGCGCCGCGAAGGCGCCGATGCCGGCGGCTATGACGATGGTTCGCGTGGGGTACTCGTCCTCCGAGGTCTCCAGCACGAAGTGACTGGCTCCATTTTCGTCGACCCGGCGGAGCCCCGTCACGATCTCACCCAGGTGAGTGGAGGCTCCGAACTGGAGCGCCTGCGTCGCCATGTCCCGGACCAGGTCCTTGGCGAGCACCTTGGGAAACCCGGCCACATCGAAGATGTACTTCTCGGGATAGAGAGCCATGAGCTGGCCGCCGAGAGCCGGAAGCGCGTCGATGATTCGCGCGGAGGCCCCTCGCATTCCGGCGTAGAATGCGGCGAACAGGCCGGTCGGGCCGCCGCCGATGATGGATACGTCTTTCAGCTCCTGCTGGGCCACTGCGTCTCCTGAGGGCTATGGTCTGTGGGCTAGGAGCTATGGGCTGTCGGCCATTCGCCTCTAGCTCCTAGCTCCCAGCTAATAGCTAATCGCTAGTCCCTCATCCCCAAAGCCCTTTCGCTTCGCGCCGGGACTCGGCACATTGACCGCCATGCCCCCACGAAATATCCGGCTGCTGGTCGTTGCGCCGCTCCTCCTCGCCTCCGGCATGGGTTTGACCGGGTGTCGTGGCGCGGGGCGCTTTCTTGGCGAGCTGTTTCGCGAGCGCCCGCCCGCGCCACTCGATTCGATGAGCGTAGCCAGCGACGTGCGAATCGACTCCCTCGGCTATCTGGTGGGAAGCTTTGTCGGGGAGGGCACCAGCCGGGCGGTGCATCTGCTCTCGAGCGACACGGGACTCGTGGCCGGACTGGTGCGCCGCTATCGGCGAGACCTCATCCAGCCGGATCAGCCCTGGGCAGCCCTCGCGCGTGAGGGCGTGGTTACGCTGGGGGCGAGGGGCGGCCGCCGCACGACGGGCTCGCCCAAGATCGAGCGGGCCATCGTCGGCTCGCCGCTAGGGCAGACCGGCGTCGTGCCACAGGCCATCATGCTGCGCGGGAGCCGCTGCGGCTGGCGCGGCGCCCAGGTCGAGATCATCGTCGATCACGATCGCGGCAGCCGCGGGCCCCCGCTCCAAGGGCCGGTGCTGGGCTCCTTGACCCGTTCCGACTCCTCGGCTCCAAGGGAGAATGCCGAGTTTCGGCGGCGGGAGACGATCCCGCTACCGGGCTCTGTCCTGGTAGACGAATTGATCGCGCGAACCGGAAGAGCCATGGACTCGATGCTCACCGGGCGCTTCCCATCCCTGGTGCTGCGTGGCCCCGCCGACTCGAGGCTCGAGATCAACACCCTGTCGGACGTGGATGCGGCAGACATTATCCCATTCCGCTCAGCGCCGGGACGGGTCCGCTACGCGGTTTCACTCCGCGAGCGACGGATAACGGCAGGGGACGACACCCTGCTGGCAGCCACGGTCATGGCCTGGGACAGCGCCGGGGCCTGGCAGCAGACAATCTTCCGCCCGACAGTGCTCTCCTTTCGGCGGGGGCGTCTCGCCCCCTATGGCGCGCTCAGGCGCAGCATCTTCTGGCGCCGGCTTCAGCCCATCAGTGACTTCGGG
Source organism: Gemmatimonadales bacterium (assembly GCA_040007575.1). Classification (GTDB taxonomy): domain Bacteria; phylum Gemmatimonadota; class Gemmatimonadetes; order Gemmatimonadales; family GWC2-71-9; genus CAVVWJ01. Next base: position 2,939 of record JBDTUV010000094.1, on the reverse strand, counting down.
TTTCAGCGGGATAACCTGTGGATGGAGCAGGTCGATGTCGGCGAAGGTAGCGTGATCTGGGGAATCATTCAGCCGCGGGGGAACGTGGTGGTCGCCGCGGCTGAGGTGGACGCACCCTGCTTATGAAGATCTACACGAAGACGGGAGATACGGGTGAGACCGGACTATTCGGTGGCGGCCGCGTCCCGAAAGATCACCCGCGGGTCGCCGCCTACGGGGACGTGGATGAGCTGAATTCGGTGCTCGGAGTGGTGCGCGCCACCGAGCCGGCCGCGCTCTTCGACCCGCTCCTCGAGTCGATCCAGCGGGATCTCTTTTCCATCGGTGGCCACCTGGCCACCCCCGATCCCGAGCGGGTGAGGAAAGCACTGGAGAAGGCGGCGCTCTCCTCCCAACGGGTGAGCGAGTTCGAGCAAGCCATGGATGAGGCGGAGCGCGACCTCCCGCCGCTCAAGGCTTTTGTGCTCCCTGCCGGAACCCCCAAGGCCTCGGCCCTACATCTGGCACGCACCGTCTGCCGGCGCGCGGAGCGCAGCGTGGTGCACCTCGCCCAGTCGAACGAGGTGCCCGCCGTGTTTCTGATCTACCTCAATCGGCTGTCCGACCTGCTGTTCACTCTCGCCCGGCTGGCGAACCACCGTGCTGGAGTAAAGGACGTCACCTGGTAGGGTCGAAGACTCCATTCAAGCAGGCCGAGATCGCATGTCCGCTGACCCGGTAACCGTTACCCACTCCCTCGGGAGCTACCCCGTCTACGTGGAGGCCGGCGCACTCGCACGGCTGGACGAGCTGGTGGGCCGGCACCTGCGTGGACGGCGCGTCGCCATGATCGCAGATGCCTCCGTACACGAGCTGTACCGGAGCGGGCGCATGGGTGCGGGTCGCTGGAGCGGCGAGTCGATCACGTTCCCCGCCGGGGAGACCTCAAAGACGCGCGACTCCTGGGCCAGGCTTACCGACAGCCTGATGGAGGGTGGCTTCGGCCGTGATAGCGGGGTGATCGCCCTTGGAGGTGGAGTCACTGGCGATCTCGTGGGGTTCGTCGCGGCCACTTACATGCGAGGGATCCCCTACCTGCAGGTACCCACCACTCTGCTGGCCATGCTCGACGCCTCAGTCGGCGGCAAGACCGGAGTGGACACACCGCACGGCAAGAACCTGGTAGGTGCCTTTCATCCGCCCGCGGCCGTGATCGCCGATCCAGAGACCCTGGCGACTCTCCCCGACAGAGCCTACCGGGCCGGCCTGGCGGAAGCCGTGAAGCATGGGCTCATTGCAGATCGGGCCTATTTTGAGTGGATGGAGGCCAACGCAACGGCGCTCATGTCTCGAAGTCAGGACCCGCTGGCCCAGCTGATCAGGCGCAGCGTGGAGATCAAATCCGAAGTCGTAAGCGGGGACGAGCGCGAGTCGGGGCGCCGCGCCATCCTCAACGCGGGCCACACGGTTGCTCATGCACTGGAACAGGTCTCGGGCTACGAGCTTCCCCACGGTGAGGCCGTCGCTCTGGGCCTGCTGGTCGAGTGCGAGCTCGCGGAGCAGCTTGGCATGGCATCGGGCGGGCTTCGGAAAAGGGTTGCGACCCTTCTCAGCCGGCTCGGCCTGCCGGTGCGGATTCCACCACGGCTGGAGGGGAGCGCGCTCCTTGGGAGCATGGCCAGCGACAAGAAGAATCGGAGCGGGCAGATTCACTTTGCACTGGCAAGCCGCCTGGGAGAGATGCACGAGGGAGACGGCTGGACGACTCCGGTCCAGGCCGACGCCATTCGCGCGGCACTGACGGCTCTGGAGTGAAGTATCAGCGGTGGCTGGACCCGCCGGAAATCATTCTATGTCATGTCAATGCAACAGTTTGCAGCTCTTGAGGTGATCCGAGGGCCGCGGTGGGTTTCTGCACAAAGTGGATAAAACCACGAAGCGGTTACGCCGTAACATTTTGTGATGTGGAAAGATTTTTTTGCTTGACCGCACCAAAAGTCTTCCTATATTGGCTCATCCTCTTCTGAACAGCTCTGGTCACACCGCATCCAAAATCGCAGCGTGCTCAACTCTGCCCCCGGGGTTGTCCTATGACCGTTGTTCGTACCGGGAAAGCCCGGCCGTTTGCCCGCTCCACTCCTTCCGGCGCGTTTGATCAATACCTGCTCGATATCCAGAAGCTTCCCATGATCGCCGATCCGGACGAGGAGAAGCGCCTGGCTAGATGCGCGTTAGCTGGCGATGAGGTGGCTGCCGAGCGACTCGTCACCGCCAACCTTCGATTCGTGATCTCGTACGTGAAGAAGTACCAGGGACACGGACTCGACCTCTCTGAGCTGGTGGCAATTGGAAACGAGGGGCTGCTCAAGGCGGTCAAGAAGTTCGATCCCGACCATGGTGTGAAGTTCATCTCCTATGCGGTGTGGTGGGTGCGCCAGGCAGTGCTGAAGGCCCTGGCCGAGCAGACTCGCAGCGTACGGATCCCGTTGAACCAGAACTCCGCCCTGGTTCGGATGTCCCGGGCAAAGAGCTTCCTGGCACAGGAGCTCGGACGGGAGCCCACCGACGCCGAGATCGCCATCGCGCTCAACGACACGGTTGACAACATCCGCTCGGCTCACCGGATGACGTCCACCGAGGTCTCGCTCGATGCGCCGGTAGAGCGGCAGGACCGGGGGGCAAGCACCTTTGGTGAGCGGGTTGCGGGCACCGGCGGGATTGAAATCGAGGAGATGACCGACGTTCGCCTGCAACGCGAGTTCATCGATCGGATTTTCCAGCGGCACCTCACTCCCCGCGAACGTAAGATTCTTTCCCTTTACTACGGTCTCGAAGAAGGATCCGAGGCGCTCACCTTGGAAAAGATCGGTGCGCTCCTCGGCGTCACCCGGGAGCGGATCCGGCAAATCCGGGAGCGGGCCTTCGAGAAGCTACGCGATTCCGCGGATGTGCGGTCGCTC
>JBDTUV010000093.1:0-8653 GCA_040007575.1 Gemmatimonadales bacterium | reverse complement strand
AGGCTCCGCGCACCGGTTACCCAGCTTCGCTTCGGGCCAAGAGGCTGGACCGTAGGCGCGGCGTTCCAGACACCCGAGCTGTTCGATGCCGTCGTCTATGCCGCGCCGGCCCACAGCCTGGACGAGATCGATTTGGATCTGGTGGCGGCGGAGAGACTCTCCACGCTGTCGAGCATCCTCCATCCGCCGGTCGCGGTGCTCGCCCTGGGTTTTCGGCGGGAGCAGGTTACCCACCCGCTCGACGGATTTGGCTTTCTGACTCCCGAGGTCGAGCGCAGGCGCGTCCTCGGAGTGATCTTCTCCTCGTCTCTCTTTCCTGACCGCGCGCCCGCCGGCCATGTGATGCTCACCGCGTTCGTCGGCGGCACCCGCGATCCCGACTTTGTTCAGGCCGACCCCCAGACACTCACCGCCCGGGTGCTCGATGACCTCAGGCCTTTGCTGGGCACCCGGGGTGAGCCCACCTTCCGCGCCGTCCAGGTCTGGCCCAAGGCTATTCCACAGTATGTCCTTGGTTACGGCAGGTTCAAGGAGATCGCCGCCGACGTTGAACGACGCAATCCGGGACTCGTATTGGCCGGAACCTATCGAGACGGAGTGTCCGTCGGAGACGCGATCAGCTCGGGCGAACATGCCGCTGCCCGAATTGCTGAGTTCCTCGGCATCGACAATCTGGCCGCCGCGGGCCAGCCGCCTCTCCGAAGCAGCTCCGCCGTGGGGCCGGATTGAGGCCGCAGGGTGCGCGCCTCAGGATCGGGACCCGCGGCAGCGCGCTGGCAGTGTGGCAGACCGAGCGGGTTCGCTTCCTTCTCCGGGCTTCAGGCTACGACACCGAGCGAGTCGAGATCAAGACCACCGGCGATCTGACACTCGATGTGCCGCTGGCCCGGATCGGAAGCCGTGCCCTGTTTACCAAGCAGATCGATGACGCCCTTCTGGAAAACCGGATCGATATCGCTGTTCACTCACTCAAGGATCTGCCAACCGAGCTGCCCTCCGGGATCACCATTGCGGCAGTGAGCGCCCGAGAGGATCCTCGCGATGCTCTCGTCGGCCGGAACCCGCTTCGATGGAGCGACCTCCCCGCAGGGGCGGTGATTGCAACCAGCAGCCTTCGGCGGCGGGCGCAGCTACTCTACTCCCGTCCCGACCTTCGGATCGTAGATATCCGTGGCAATGTGGACACTCGGCTTGCCAAGCTCGATGCGCGGCCCGAATGGAATGGGGTCGTGCTCGCCACTGCCGGCCTCGTAAGGCTCGGTCTGTCAGGGCGGATCGGCGAGCGGCTGCCGCCCGACATCATGCTACCTGCACCCGGACAGGGGGCACTCGCGGTGACCGTACGGGTGGACGATGCGGAAGTGCACAGGGCAGTCCGTCGGGCCGTGCACGATTCCACTACCTCAGTCGAGGTTGCGTCCGAGCGCGCCTTTCTTCGGCGGCTGGAAGGAGGGTGTCAGGTTCCGGTCGCGGCGTACGCGCAGCTCGATGGCCCTTCGTCGACTCTTCAGCTGCGGGGGCGGGTGATATCTCTCGGCGGAGAACGTGTGGTGGAGGGTGGTGGAGCCGGCTCGGCCATCAACGAGGCGGCCGCGGCCGCGATCGGCACCACCTTGGCCGAACGGCTCCTGCCGGAGGGCGCCGCTGCCATTCTGGCCGAGGTGCGCGCGGCCGTGGCTCCTTTCGTGACCGAGCCCTGATGGTCGAAACCGTGGTGGTGACAGCCTCGGCGGGAGCTTTCCCTGGATTGGCGGAGGCGTTGAGAGCGATTCCGGTTCTGGTGGAGGAGCATCCGCTGATGAACTTCGCACCGCCCACCGACTGGGGACCCCTGGATGCGGCGCTGGACCGTTGGGACTCCTATGGTGCCGTGGCATTCACCTCTCAGCGGGCCGCCGCGGCACTGGTGGACCGCATGGCCGGACGGGGTAGGCAGCGGCTCCAGGGTCAGAATATTCCGATGGTGTGGGCCGGAGGACCGGCCACCGAAGCTGCACTCGGTGAGACCCTGGGGCGGGTTCGAACCCCGAGCCAGGCTGACGCCGCAACATTGGGCGCCGCGGAGGCGTTGGGGCGCGCGATGGTCGACGCCGGGGTTGGGGGGCCGGTGCTTTTCTTCTGTGGGGACAGCCGGCGGGACGAGCTCCCCGGGCTGCTTCGGGGCCACGGCATCAGAGTGGATGAAGTCGAATGCTACCGCTCGGTGCTGGCCAGTGAATCGACGGCCCATGCGGCCGCTGTCCGGGGTACTGTGCTGGTGGTGGCGAGCCCGACTGTGGCGGACCTTTTGGTTCGAGCCTGTCCCCCGGATGCGAGACCGGATCTTCTGGCCGTCGGACCGACCACGGCTGCCTCTGCCCGGGCAGCGGGTTGGTCACCGGCAGCTGTTGCCTCGGAGCCAAGCGTCGAAGCCCTCGCGACTGCAGTCAGGAAGGTACTGGCCCGACGCTCCGCTCATGAATGACCTGCTCCTGCGGGCCTGCCGCCGCGAGCAGGTGGAGCGGCCACCGGTCTGGATGATGCGACAGGCCGGCCGCTACCTGCCGCAATACCGCGCGGTGCGGGAGCGAGCCGATTTCCTCACCATGGTGGGCACGCCGGAGCTGGCGGTGGAAGTCACCCTCCAGCCAGTGGACCTGATCGGGGTGGACGCCGCCATCATCTTCAGCGACATCCTTGTGGTGCCTCAGGCCATGGGAATGACGCTTACTGTGGAAGACGGGGTTGGACCGCGCTTTCATGACCCCCTGCGGTCCCCCGCCGATTTCGGCCGCTTGCGCGACGTTGATTCGGAAGATGGCCTGCGCCATGTCCTCGACGCCTTGCGCCTGGCCCGCCGTGAGCTGGCGGGCCGGGTCCCACTCATCGGTTTCGCCGGAGCGCCCTGGACCCTGATGAGCTATATGATCGAAGGCGGTGGCTCGAAGTCGTTCAGCCTTGCCAAGCGCCTGCTGGTGGAGGATCCAACCCGAGCGCACCAGCTATTGGGGCGCCTGGCCGACATCGTCGGACGATTTCTGGTCGCGCAGGTCAAGGCCGGTGCTCAGGTGGTGCAGCTGTTCGACTCGTGGTCAGGAGCGCTCGGGCCCAGGGACTTCCGTGAATTCGCGCTACCGTATTTGGGCCGGGCGGCGCGGCTGGCCGGCACAGCCGGAGCGCCGGTCATTGTGTTCGCACCGGGCTCGGGTTGGGCGCTGGAGGAAATCGCCAGAGAAACGGCGGCGAACGTGGTGGGGGTCGATTGGCAGACCGATGCGGCTGACGCCAGGCGCAGATTGCCTTCATCGCGGGTCACACTCCAGGGGAACCTGGATCCCTGCTGGTTGTACGCGCCCCCGGCCCTGATTCGGGAGCGAACCCACCAGATGCTCGACGATTTTGGCGCCCGGGCATACATCGCCAACTTGGGCCACGGCATCCTGCCTGACGTACCAGTGGCTCATGCGCGGGCCTTCGTCGAGGCGGTGCAGGAGTGGCGGGCAAGGTGACAGAGGGAACGGCTCTCGGCCGGCAGGTGAGCACCTGGATCGAGCGCCTCCACGACCAGACCACCGAGTTCTTCACCCAGCTGGATGGTGGCGGATCATTCCAGGAGGACCGCTGGGAGCGGCCCGGGGGCGGTGGCGGCGTCAGTCGCGTGCTGAGCGACGGAGTCACCTTCGAGAAAGCCGGGGTGAATCGCTCGAGGGTGGAGGGCATGCTCGACCCCCAGCTGGCGCAGCGGATCGGGGCCCGCGCGCCGGCCCTGGAGCCGCTGAGCTTCTCGGTTGCCGGGCTCAGCCTGGTAATCCATCCCCGGAGCCCACTGGTCCCCACCGTTCATCTCAACGTCCGCTACTTCGAGATCGGGGGGCCCGGCGGAGAGCTCATCGATGCCTGGTTCGGCGGCGGGACCGATCTGACCCCGACGTATCCCTTTCCTGAGGACGCGAGCCATTTTCATCGCGCCCTGAAGGCGGTCTGCGGCAGTTACCATCCCATGTTCTACCCTCGGTTCAAGACCTGGTGCGACCACTATTTCGTGAATACGCACCGGGGTGAAGAACGGCGGGGCGTCGGAGGCATCTTCTTCGACCACCTGCGTGCCGGTGAGAGTGGCCTGGGCCTGGCGCAGCTTTTCGATTTCGTGAGCGGGGTCGGGGAGGTCTTACCCGACGCGTACGGGCCCCTGGTCGAGCGTCGGCGGGCGCTACCGTTCGGCGAGCGCGAGCGTCATTTCCAGCTGCTGCGGAGGGGTCGCTATGCCGAGTTCAACCTGGTGCACGACCGGGGGACACTTTTCGGATTGCAGACCGGCGCGAGAATAGAGAGCGTGCTGATGAGCTTGCCGCCGCTGGCGGCCTGGGACTACTCGCCGGTATACCAACCCGGCTCCTTCGAGGCGGAGCTGCTCGCCATGCTCGAGCCGCGCGATTGGGCAGGTTAGCCGGCAGCGTTACACCGCCCCGGCCTCATGCCGCCTGCAGCGCTCCGATCCGCTCCTCGACTTCGCCAAGATCTGGTCGTGCCCGAAGCTGCCCGTACAGCTCCCGGGCCAGGATCAAGAGTCCGATTGCGTCGTCACGCCGGCCCACGTCCTCGTAGAGAGTGGCCAGCTCCTTGGCCGCGTCGGCCTCGATCAGCGGGGCACAGGCCCCTGCGGCCATCTCCAGGGCCGATCGCAAGTGGGACTCGGCCAGCGCATTCTCCCCCCGCTGACGGAACACCATGCCCAGCAGTCGATGGGCCCCAGCCTTGTGGCGACGCGATTCCACCTCGGTGAAAATCTGGAGGGCTCGCTCGGCCCCCGCGCGCGCGCCTTCGGCATCTCCCAGGGCCAGCCGCACCTCTGCCCGGTTCATCGTGGCAATGCCTCCGAGGTGACGATCGCCTGCCGCTTCGGCCAGCGCCTGGGAGGTCAGGTAATGGCCGTCCGCGGCCAGCCACTGCTTTCGGTCGGCGTGAATCATTCCGAGGTTGTGATGCGCGAAGGCGCAGCCCCGCTCGTCCGAGGTCGCCTCGTAGGCGGCCAACGAACGAGAGTAGTGCTGCAGAGCTTCGGACCATTCACCCCGGATGTTCGCTAGGATGCCCAGGTTCTGCTCGATCTTGGCGAGTAGGGAAACGTTTTCTCCGGCGATCTTCAGTGCCGCCTGGTAACGATCCTGCGCCTCGGTCAGGTCACCTCGCTCGAGGGCAAAGCCGGCGAGAGCGTTGCATGCGTCAGCTGCCAGGTCGTCGGCTCCAGCTTTCAGCGCTACCTCGCAGCTAGCGTTGCACAGGTCTCGCGCAATCTGCGGCTCAGCCCGCAGATGATGGAGAACGCCGAGGCGGCGAAGCGCCTCAGCCCGCAGTCTCGGCGCTGCCCCGCCTGCCGTCAGATCGATCACAGCTGCGTAGCACGCCATCGCCTCCGCCCGGCGGCAGGCAAGATCCAGGTGCCGGCCTTCCTGCAGGAGCTGCTCCGCGCCATCTGAGCTGAGCGTACTTCCCAGTTGGTGTCCCATGGGTGTAGGCCGCCGGCTCAGTAGACAACCGCATACGTGGACAGCAGAACATAGTCCGAGAAGTGGCTCAACTGTCCTTCGACGGTCTGGTCCACCGGGTCGACGTACGACGGAGTCGGCTCGAAGGTGCCCAGGTCATTGTTTACATACGCGACGCTCGGCCGGGCGCCTCGAGTCACCAGGCAGTCCTGATAGCTCATCAGGAGATGGGGCAGGTGGTCTCTGTTGAATACCAGCCCATCGGGCAGGAAAATGACGTGGTTGCTGTTGTCCCGCGCCAGCTTCATGGTGATGAACACGCGGGTATTGAGCGCACCTGCAGGCACGGTAAACACGTTTTTCCCCGCCCTGAGGACGCCGCCTTCCGGGCCGATCAATGCCGAGGTGAACGCGGCCGGTTGCAGCTTGCAGGGGGTGACGGTGCTTGTCGCCACGCCAACTTCGGCGAACTGCGGGACGCTCGGAGCGGTGGCCTCGTCGGTGCACGCGACGAACGACGCTGCACCGAGCAGGCTCGCGATGATGGGGAAGACGCGGGTGAAGCGGTTCACGGATTGCCTCCAAGCAGGACAAAGCCAGTGGGGCGGGTGGGCCAGTCCCACGAGGGGCAACCGTTATGCCACCCCAGGGCTTGGGAGGCGTTACCCTAATGCAGAAAACGGCGCAGCCGCTCCAAAGTGCGACCGGTGCCTTCCTTCGCCGACGAACCTGTTAGTGTGGCCGTCAAAAGTATGGTCAGAACCTCCTTAGTCTGGCTCTCGCTCTGTTGCGTTGAACCAGCAACGAAAACCTTTATGCTACCACAGTTTAACGGCGCACATTTCTGCGCTTCACCGTTCGTAAAGTCCACCTAACTGTCTTGAATTCGTACTCTTGGTATGCCGCTTGCCCGATCGGGGGCTCTGTAAACACTGACGTCGCAAGCGGAAGCAGGCCGTAGATCCCCGGTCAGCGAGGATGCATGCCGGAGCCAGCCGGTTCACCACGGGATGACGAAAGAACCTGGACCTCCTCGGACTCGGCCGGGTGGGCGTTAGCCCTACTGGAAGAGGCGGTTCGCCTCGATCGGGAGGGTCGTATCGCGGAGGCGAGTGACCGATACCACGCCATCATCGTCGCGCCAGCCACGCCCGGTTCTGCGTTGGCGGAAGCGCTGCGGCGGATGGGAGTGATCCACCACCGGCGAAACGAACCCATCGTGGCGCGGGATCTCTGCACCCGCAGCTTTGAGGTGGCTTCCTCGCTTCCGGACGACCGGCTGGCAGCCGAGGCTTTGAATGCCCTAGCCGGCTTCGAGATGGAAACCGGTGGTCTGGAGCAGGCCGGAGACTTCTATGGACGCGCGCTGACCCTCGCGCGAACGAGTGATGACGTGCGCGGCCGCATCGAACAGAACCTCGGCATCCTGGCGAACATTCAAGGCAATCACGGCGACGCGCTGGGTCACTATCAACGCGCGCTGGAGGCCTGCCGCCTTGCCGGGGACGAGAGAGGCTGCGCATATGCGTACCACAACCTCGGCATGATCAGCGCCGACCTGAAGCAGTGGGACAAGGCGGAGGAATACTTCCGGAAAAGCCTGCATCTCGCCGAGCTGCTTCACGATGTTCGCCTGCACGGCCTCTGCCTGCTGAACCGGGCCGAGGTACACCTGGCGCTTCAGCAGTATGAGCACGCCCGCCGGAGCGCCGAAGAGGCGCTGGCCATCTTTAACGAGCTCAACGCACAGCTGGCTAAAGCCGACGCCTACAAGATGCTGGGCATGATCTTCCGCGAGACCGGACGGCCCGCGTTGGCGGAGTCCCGCTTGCGCACCGCCATCGAGCTGGCGATCGCTACCGGCGCGCTCCTGAGCGAGGCCGAGGCGACCCGGGAGCTGGCTCTCCTCTGCCAATCGATGGGGCGGAACCAAGATGCGCTCGCGCTGCTCAGTACGTCCTACCGGCTCTTCGGTCAGCTCCATGCCCAGGTCGACCAAGTGGACGTTGCGGCCAAAGTGGAGGAGCTGGAGACCACCTATCTGGCGGTCGTGCGCGACTGGGGCCAGTCAATCGAGTCCGCCGACAGCTATACCCACGGGCATTGCGAACGGGTAGCTACCTACGCGCTGGCGGTGGCCGCGGAGCTGGACCTGGACGAGGTACACCGAACCACCATACGGATCGGCGCCTACCTCCACGATCTCGGCAAGGTGAAGGTTCCCCATGAAATCCTCAACAAGCCCGCTCCGCTCACTCCCGAGGAGTTCGAGGTCATCAAGCGGCACCCCGTCTGGGGACTCGAGCTGCTTTCGGGGATCGACCTACCCTGGGACATCAAGCCCATCATCCGATCGCATCACGAGCGCTGCGACGGCAGCGGCTATCCCGATGGGCTCAAGGGAGACGAGATCCCCCTGCCGGCCCAGCTCATTTGTGTGGTAGATGTCTACGATGCACTGACCACGACACGCAGCTACCGTCCTGCCATGACGAAGGCCGAAGCGCTTGCTACCATGGAGGACTGCCGCCACTGGTGGCGTCAGGACGTCTTTCAGGCCTTCCTCAGGGCCATATAAGGTCCAACTCCGCGGCGGCTTTCCGGCACGACGACAACCGGTATGGGCTCAGTCTCCGGCGAGCTGCAGCGGCTCAGTCACTGCACACAAGACGTCTTGACGTGAGCCTTTGCTTTGGTGGATAATGACGACATGGCGCTCTTGATGTCCGCCCGCCCGTAATAGCTGCTGCTGTACTTCCACATACCGAAGCCGCACGCATAGGTGCTTCCCAGCAACGCGCCGCCGTAGGTCTTGAGCTCGTTGGCGCTCATGGCCCAGTGTCCACTCCGGTAGCCGGCAATGGCGCTGGAACCGTCTCCGCCGTCCAGGATGTTGAGGCCAAACATCAAGCCGAGATGTTTGGTCTTGGCCGACGACACCTCCTTGCTGATTTACGTACTCAAGACTCCCTTTTGAGCACTGTACTGACCCCACGCGGCGTCCAGGTAGGTATAGGTAATGGATGATGCAGCGAGCCAGCGGGCTCGTGCCATGACCAGGGTCGGGAGCGAAGGCCAGAGGCTCTTGCTGTACTTGGCCAACGATTCGACGGTAGCCTGAGACACCGGTGCGCCCCCCCACTGGCTGGGGAGGTCGGGCTCGTCGATCAGGTAGTGGCCCATGAGCG
>JBDTUV010000092.1:0-8661 GCA_040007575.1 Gemmatimonadales bacterium | reverse complement strand
ACCCAGTCGAAGGTGCCGTTGATGATGGTGCGGGAGCCGTCCTTGGTGAGCTGGGTGATGCGGCCGTCGGCCAGATTCTCGACGTACAGGTTGTTCTCCCGGACGTAGGCGACTCGGCCGCCGTCAGGTGCAAACTTGGCGAACATGAGGGTGGACGGCTTCGCGGTGGGCCCACCGAGCCGGTGCAGCCGGCCGCCGGCCAGATCGAGGGCCCAGAAGTCTCCCCGGGTATTCTCCCGCCAGACCTTCTTCGAGTTGGTGAACACTAGCAGCTGGTTGCCATCCGCTGACACGCTGTAGTCGTCAACCACCAGCGGCACCGAGTCGCCCTTGGGCACCAGGCGATTGGCAGGAACCCACACCTCACGCTTGCCGGTAGCCGCGTCGTAGCGGACCAGCGAGCGACCTCCGGGAATGGTGCTGTCCGCCTCGAGCTTGATGTAGGCCGCCGCGTTGTCCAGCCAGCGGACCGGTCCCAGCCGCTCGGGGGTGAACTCGTCCGAGCTGAAGATTCGGTCCAGCGAGAGCAGGGAGGAGTCGGCCTGCTGGGCTGAAAGGGTGGAAACGAGTATGAGGGAGAGGGGGAGCAAGGCGGAGAGGGGTCTAGCCTTAAGCATGGAGGCTCCGGGAGCGTTTAAACCTGGTGGGACGAGGGTCTTCCATGAGTACGGTACGTAGATGCTCGTAGTTCCAAGAGGGTTGCTACGCTAGGGTACACACGCGGTCGGGGTGATGGGGTTCCCGGCTGAGTAGGCCTGGATTCTCGTCTCCTTGCCGTTCATGCTGATGACAATGTTGTCCCCATCCGCGTCGTTCGCCGCAGTCTTTCTCTCGGCCTCATCGTCCTGATCGGTCCGGTAAATCCGAATCGAATCGCTATGGGCGCAGTAGCGCTGGAGCGTGCCCTTGTCCGGGAGGAAGCGGATGTTGGGCTGCTTGCCATAGGGTCTGCGTCCGGACGAGACCACGACGTAATGGGGATCAACCGCATCGATGAACCGCGTGGTGCTCGAGGTCTCGCTCCCATGATGGGCGACTTTCAGCACGGTTGACCGCAGTGCGGTGGAGTCCACCGCGTCGAGTAGCAACCGCTCGGCGTACTTCACCACGCTCGGCGGGGCCTCGCGCTCCTTGCCCTCGATATCGCCCATGAAGAGCATACTCTGGGTGCCGTATTGCAGCCGGAACACGATGGAAGCGTTGTTGATTCGGGTACCAGTGCCGGCGCTGCCCAGCCCGGCGAGCTCACCGGGGTCGGCGTACAGAAAGGTCACCTGGAGCTCGCTGCCCCAGTCCGGCATCCCAAAGGTGCTCCGGCCCACATGCTCGACGATCCGCCTGCCGTCGAACTTCTCGGAGTCAACCAGGGCCCGGAACTGGTTCCAGTCGCCACCATTGAGAAAGCCCGAGTCGTAGAACTCATGGACGTCGAAGTGCTTCAGGATGCCTACGGCGCCAGGGTAATGATCGTCGTGCGGGTGGGTGACGATCAGCGCATCGATGATCGCACGCTCGTGTGCCTTGTCCATGACGTAGCGCAACAGCCGGTTCCCGGGCAGATCCTGGTTGGGCCCGCCGTCGATGATGATGTTGTATCCCTCGTAGCGGCCGTTGCCGGGAATGTTGTCGTCGAAGGTATGGATCCAGATCCCGTCGCCCTGACCCACGTCGACAACATTGATCTCGAGCCAGGCGTCGTCGCGATCGTCGGTTGTCGGTGCCACGGGCGGAGCGGCGACGATAGCGAGAAACTTCTTCGCGGCCCAGCCAGTCCGGCCATCCTGGAGTACGATCTGGCGCCAGTATGGCGCGGTCCCCACCGCTTCGACCCGGGTGCCGGCAGCCAGGCAGGCGATCGGCGGTGCGGAGCTCTGGGGCCGAGCGTGGACGACAAGGCAGGACGACACGGCATCGCTGACGGCGAACTGGACGGGTGCCTGGGCGAGGGCGGTGGAGTGGACTGCAATGGAGGCCAGGACCACGAGAAGGCTGCGTGCGACAAAGCCTGCTGAGACGCTCAGTAGGGGGTGCGGCGGAACGCTCGTAGCTTGGCTTCCAAATCGCCGGGCTCGGTGGCGACGATCCGCCCCAACGGGTTCACGTAGATACGCACCGCGCTTGCCCCAGGAATCCGGGTCGGCGCAAAGGCAAAGCGCCACACCGGCGGATGGTCCTTGAGCCGAGACAGTCCCTGCCACCGAATGCTGGTGGACTGGGTCCCCATCTGGGGAGGCGGCGCGCCCAGCAACGTCCCGATGCTGTTGTAGGCGAGCGCCCAGGACGCCCCCGTCAGCAACAGCGCCACGAAGGCCGCCATGAGAAGAAGCCAGAACAAGCGCGCCATGTTGCCTCCTGTTAATCGAAGGACTCGTTGATCTCGTTGAACGGGACGGCCCCAGCCAGTCCCGTGAAGGTCCCGCGCTCGCCGATCTCCTTCGCGGCCTGGAGAAACCCGGTCCAGGCAGCACGGGCAAGCGCCCCGCCGACGCTGATCCGCCGCACCCCCGCCGCCGCCAGCTCCGCCACCGTCGTGAAGTCACTCCCCACCAGCACATTGACCGGCTTCGGCGCGACCGCTTCGATCACCGCGGCGATCTCGGCCCTGGTGCGAATACCCGGGGCGTAGAGGCAATCGGCGCCGGCCTCGGCATAGGCGGTGAGCCGCCGGATTGTCTCGGCGAGGTCTGGCCGTCCGACGATGAAGCCTTCGGATCGGCCGGTGAGGACGATGCCCGTCTTGCTGTCGTCTATGGCCTGGCGGGCGGCTCGGATCCGCTCGACGGCAAGATCGAAGTCGAAGAGCGGGCGCGAAACGTCGCCGGTGAAGTCTTCAATCGAGAGGCCGGCCACCCCGGTGGCCGTGGCCGCCTTGACGTTGACCGCGACCTTGCCCGGCTCGACAGCAAAGCCGCCTTCGAAGTCCGCATTCACCGGCACGTCGACTCCGCCAGCGATGGCTCGCATGTGGGTCAACGCCTCCTCCAACGATACCCCGTTGTCTCGGCGGCCGAGCGACCAGGCGAAGCCGGAGCTGGTGGTGGCCAGCGCCGGAAAGCCGAGTCTCACGAGCGCGCGGGCACTGCCCAGGTCCCAGGGATTCGGAATGACGAAACAGCCGGTTCGATGAAGCCGGCGAAACAGCTGGCAGCGGTCGAGGGTTACGGGCATTCACTCAAGGAAGATGGCCCTGCCGATTCAGAACATATGAACAGTACGGGGCGCCCTCCTGAGGAACCGAACTGGAGCCCGGTGGGGGCTGCGGCGCCGGGACACCGACAAAGATCGAGCACGTGCCCTTGGGGAGCGAGTCATGCCTCGCAGAGGCGGCCCAGCCCTTGTCAGAGCCCGCGGTGATGGTCACCGTAATCCCCGTGCTGGGACGGTATCCCGCTATCTGCGCGAGATCGCTCGCGTAGGTACCGTGATCTGAGAAGTATGCTTCTTCGTTTACTGTCACGTTCCGAAGGTCCGACTTCATGCCGGCCACATAAGCCTTTTCTCGGATGCCCTCGGCATACAGCTCGCCCCTGGCCTCGGCGGTTCGGCGCCGCTCGGCCCGAGCCAGCTCGGCAAGGTCACGCACCCCTACAATACGCCACCTCGAGTCGTCCTTCTGGAGCTGGATCGACACTCTTCGGGGAGTCGTATCGGCCCCGACCGCGATGAACACCGGCACGAACGCGGTCCGATCGCTGGTTTGGGCCGTGCCTACTCCACGAACCGATACCTCCGTGCCCAGAAACTGCAGCCCGAGCACGTTCGCCGTTAGCCGGCCAAAGATGGATGTGTCGGGCGGCGACGCGAATACTGGGTCGAGCTGGCGGCCAAGTACATCGCCGTTGCCTGCGCCGAGGACGATATAGTTGTCTGGAACGATCGCGCTGAGCTCACGCATTATAGGTAATTCCAGCGCCCTGAGATCGACCTGATCGTAAAATTGGGCCCGGTTCCGGGTCCGCAGCGCGTCGCCCGCTTTTCTGACCACGGCGCTAGGTGAATCTCCCCCCAGGGAGCACGCGCTCACCAACCCAGCCACGAGAGCACAGCGCTTCGCGACATCACGGATCCGGCACATGGATCACCCCTGTGGTTCGGTGTGCAACATCTCGTGCAGCGCCGTCGGATAGGCGGTGGGACCCAAGTCTATCGGTTCCGGCACCTCCAGTACCTCGTCATCCGCCACCACGAACGCCCGGTCTCCCGGACCAGGGCGCACTGCGCGAAATCCAGTGAAGCTGCCGAAGGCGGGGAGGATCATGCCACGACGGCCAACGAGGAAACAGGGCAGGGTCTCACGCTGCAGGCCGCGGCCCACCAACGTGAGCCCCGGGTGAACGTGGCCCGCGAGACCATAGACACCTTCCGCTTCTACCGGCTCGTGCCGGAAGATGAACGGTGGCACAAACGCCGGCGCGTTGACGCAGTTGATCTGGAGGTCGTTGGGCGGGTCGCCCGAGTGGCGATCGTGGTTGCCGCGGACCAGGAGGATCTCGAAGGTGCCGGCCAGGCTCCGCCACCGCCGCAGCTCCGCCAGCGTGTGAGAGGCGATCCGGCCCGCCTTGGCGTGGAAGAGGTCGCCCAGTACCACCATCCGGCGCGCGCCGGTCCGCTGCAGCGCGCTGTCGAGCCGGGCAAGGTCGTCACTGGTGGTAACGAACGGAGCTGGGAGACCAGGCGTCGGTAGGGCTGCGGGCTTGCCCCAGTGCAGGTCGGCCACCACCAGGGTGCTGGTGCCGGGCCAGTACAGCGCGCGCTCACCCATCAGGGTCACCTGCTCGCCCGCCAGCGTCAGACTCACATCGGTCATTCCTGCAAGATAAGCCCGGCGCGCAGGGTCAGGGTCACCCGCGGGCAACCGTGCCTAGTCTCCATCCGCAATCGCGGCGATGTAGCGGTCCGCGGAGTAGTGGAGCGCCTGCCTGGCATCGCACAGGATGTTCTGGCCGAACCAGGCCCCATAGAGCTGATCGAACTGGTACGGCTCGACCGCCGCCAGGATGTCGCGGACCGTTCTGGCATTCACCGGGATGTAGTTGGGGTAGCTGTACATGAAGCTCACTGTCTTGCGGTCCTGCCCGACCTGAATGACATCGCCGGTCAATAGCGCCCCTTTGCCGCCGGCGCCGCCCGCCCAATGGAGTACGGTGCCGCCGGGAAAGTGGCCTCCGCAGCGAATGAGGGTGAGGCCTGGCGCCAGCTCGTGGGTCTCACCGTGCCAGAAGACGATGGCCGGGTGCGGGCGCATGACCCACTCGCCGTCGGCCGCATGGAGATAGACCGGCACGTCGCCCAGTGCCCGGCTCCACTCGATCATCGAGGAGTAGTAGTGCGGGTGGGAGACGGCGATGGCCGAGACGCCGCCCAGCGCCTGGATCGCATTGACGCTGCGGTCGTCGATCAGCGAGATGGAGTCCCACAGGACGTTGCCGCCGGCGGTCCGGACGTGGAGGGCACGCTGCCGGAGGGCGAACTTGGGCTCGGTCGAGATGCTGATGAGCTCCGGCCCCTCGACGTCGAGCTGATTCTTGTGGCTGGTCTGTATCTCCTTCAGCGTGGTCCACTGCTGACCCTCCCGCCCGACGTACTGCCGCTCGTCCTCGCACACGGCGCAGCGCTCCGGCGGAGCGAGCGAGTCGGCGTACTGAACGCCGCAGGTGACGCAAATGAATTTTGACATGAGGTCAAATAGAACAGCGTAAACGGTAAACGGTAAACGGTGAACAGGAAAACAGGACTCCTCATCCCGAACGAAGTGAGGGACCTAGTCAACTGACTCTGGGACTGGGAATCAGCGCTAGGTCCCTCGCTGCTCTCGGGATGAGCAGAATCCTATGTTGTTTCTCGCCTCTCCCGTTCACCGTTCACCGTTTACCGTTCTCGTTCATCCTTGGCTAGCGAGGCCATGTCGATCACAAAGCGGTATTTCACGTCGCTCTTGAGCATTCGCCCGTAGGCCTCGTTGATTTTCTGGATCGGGATCAGCTCGATGTCGGAGACGATTCCATGCTTGGCGCAAAAGTCGAGCATTTCCTGGGTCTCCCTAACCCCGCCGATGAGCGAGCCGGCCAGACCGCGGCGCCGGAAAATCAGGCCGGTCACACTGGGTGAGGGATGCGGCTGGTCCGGTGCACCAACCAGGCACATAGTGCCGTTGCGCTTGAGCAGGTTGATGAAGGGGTCGAGGTTGTGCGAGGCCGCGACGGTGTTGAGGATGAAGTCAAAGCCATTGGCCTGCGCCGCCATCGCCGCGGGATCGCGGGAGATGACGACCTCGTGCGCGCCCAAGCGCCTGGCATCTTCTGCCTTCCCCGGGGAAGTGGTGAAGAGCACCACCTCGGCACCGAATGCCCGGGCTAACTTGACCCCCATGTGCCCCAGCCCGCCCAGGCCGACGATTCCGACCTTCTGGCCGGAGCCGACTTCCCAATGGCGCAGCGGGGAGTAGGTCGTGATCCCGGCGCAGAGCAGGGGAGCGGCCGCGGCTGGATCGAGCTTCTCGGGGATCTGCAGCACGAAGTGCTGGTCTACCACGATCCGGTTGGAGTAGCCGCCGTAGGTCACGCCGCCGGTGTGCGGATCGGGGCTGTTATAGGTGAGGGTGAACCCGACGTCGCAATAATTCTCCAGATTCTCCCGGCAGCTGGCGCAGGTGCGACATGAGGCCACCAGGCACCCGACGCCGGCCAGGTCACCAGCCTTGAAGCCCTTCACATCGCTGCCGACCTTGGTGACCCGTCCGATGATCTCGTGCCCCGGCACGATCGGATAGACAGTCCCGTGCCACTCGTTCCTGACCGAATGCAGGTCGGAGTGGCAGACGCCGCAGTACTGGATCTCGATCTGGATGTCGCGCGGGCCCGGTTCCCGGCGCTCGAATCGAAAGGGCGCGAGCGGCGAGGTCGGGCTCTGCGCGGCATATCCCAAGGCGGCGATCCGCGATGGCGTCGCCGAGTCCGGCTTCCTCTGCATTTCCTTGATGGTGGTCATACTTGGCTCCCATGTTACTGGTCTCAAATGCGATGACATGAACGGGGCTCTACTCGCCTTCACGGCCTATGCTGATACGTCCCCATCAGGGTTCCCTGCGCCAGGATGTGCTGGTCCAGCGCCTGTTCCAGCTCCTCTCGGGTGGCTCCAGGCGGAAGGTTGAGCATGATGTCGAGCGCGTAGAGCCGGAAAAAGTATCGGTGGGGGTTGCCCGGGGGCGGGCAGGGGCCGGCATATCCCATGTCGCCAGCCGTGGTGCGCCCGTGGTGTGCCCCGGACGGAAGCTCGGGCAGGGTCGGCACCGCGGGGAGCAGCTCCACCGTTCCACCCGGCAGATTGAAAAGCACCCAGTGCACCCAGGTGCCCCGCGGCGCGTCCGGGTCGTCCATGATGAGCGCGCAGCTCCTGGTCTCGACTGGCGCTCCGGTCCACTGGAGCGGCGGGGAGATATCGTTGCCCTCGCAGGTGTACCGCACTGGAATCTTCTCGCCATAGGCGAAAGCCGGCGACGTGAGCTGGATCTGGCCGGCGCTGCGGTCTGTACTCATCCGCTCTTGCCCGCTTCTATCCAGAGCCGCACCGCCATGATCGCGATGAACACGGCGAACATCCGCTGGAGGGTGGCGGCAGGCAGCACCTGCGCCAGCCTGGCCCCACCCCACGCGCCGAAGAAGAGGCCGAGGGCGATGAGGAGCGAGGCCCGGATGTCGAGGTTGCCGGCCTTGTAATAGGTATAGGCGCCGAGCAGCCCCACCGGCAGCAGCAGCGCGCCGAGCGAGGTGCCGAGTGCCAGCTTGGTGGGGAATTTGGCGAAGAAGATGAGGGCCGGGATGATCAGGATCCCACCCCCGATGCCGAACAGTCCGGAGAGCACTCCAGCAACCAGGCCGATAGCGAGAAACACAGGCTCCATGGGAGGCACACTCCAGTTGAGTGGGGCGGACTCAGGAAGCTAGTTTATTCACCACGGCGGAGCTATTAGCTTATTGATCCTGCATCTTTGCGGGCTGGCAACCTGCTGCAATGCCCTTGGAGACGACGATGATCGAGAGGAGACAGGTGCGACGGGTGACCCCCATCGTTCTCGCCGCCGCCGGGTTGCTGGTGGCGGGTGACGTGGTCGGTGCGCTGGCCGGCAAGCCGCTCGGCTTCCCCTACTCTCCCCTCGGTGTGGTATCACTGCTGGTCTACTTCCTGGTGGGGTTCATCGGCGCCTGGCGCGCGAGCCTGCTACCGGGTCTCCTGGCCGCCACGATCGTCGGCCTTCTGGACGCCACGATAGGCCCGCTCGCCGCATGGGTAGCAGGCCCCGGCGATCTCGGGCAGAGCATAACCGAGCCGCGCATTTTTGCGTATAGCATCACGGTCGCTACCGCCACGGCAGCGGTGGCGGGTCTGGTGGGGGCCGTGGTGGGCAGCTGGCTCGAGCGGCGCCGGACCTTCCGCAGCTCGGGAGTCGTCTCCCGCTGACGGAACGAGGGAACGAGGGAATGAGGGAACGAGGGAACGAGGGAACAGAATGGGGGAACGAGAGAAACGAGGGCCTATCCTTCCCTCATTCCCTCGTTCCCTCGTTCCGTCTAAACCGTGTGAGTACCGTCACAGAAGACTGGCGGCAAATAGTGAGTTTCTCAGTATCACTAAGTCAGGAGTCGGGAGTCAGGAGTCGGGGAA
>JBDTUV010000091.1:0-8667 GCA_040007575.1 Gemmatimonadales bacterium | reverse complement strand
CACTTGGTGGTGGCTCCCGGCACGCGACCCTGTCGGGTCCTGACTCCCGACTCCTGACTCCCGACTTTCCCGGAGGGAAACCATGGGTACCAAGACGTTCATCGGCGGCGCGACCGTCGGCGCGGGGTTGGTGTATCTGCTCGATCCGGAACGCGGACCGGTCCGCCGGGAGCGCCTGCGCAACAGGCTCCGCCCGCTGGTAGACGAGGTCCGCCACACCCTCGGGGCGGGTCCCTCACAGACGGTGAGCATCCGGGCGCAGAGCTACGGATCCCGCATCGGAGACCTCGAGGGTCTCGAGGATGCGACGCTGCGATGGACCGGAGGACTCTCATCGGACGCAAGCGATAAGGCCCTTAAGCTGGCGGGCGGCCTTCTCGTCGTCTACGGGCTGACCCACCGGGGCCGGCTCGCCACGATGCTCCGCACTCTGGGGACTGGACTGCTGCTGGACACGGCAAGGCGGGGCAAGCTGGGCCTGCCCGGCGTTTCCCCGGCAGACCGGCGACGTGCCGTCGATATCCAGAAGACGCTCTACATCGACGCGCCGATCGACCAGGTATACGCCTTCTGGAGCAACTACGAGAACTTCCCGCTCTTCATGTCCCACGTGCGGGAGGTCGAAGACTTGGGCGCCGGGCGGTCCCGCTGGAGTGTGAGCGGCCCTGGTGGCCTGCCTATCGAGTGGAGCGCGGTGCTGACCCGGCAGGAACCGGACGAGGTGATCGCGTGGAGAAGTGAGGCCGGCTCGATGCTGGAAAACGCCGGAATCATCCGCTTTTCCCCCTCCGGAACCGGGACTCGGGTGAACCTGCGCTTCTGCTACCACCCGCCCGTGGGCGGAGCCGGTCAGGCCGTAGCCGAGCTGCTCGGTTCTGACCCCCGGGCCAAACTGAACGAGGACCTCGGACGCATGAAATCACTGCTCGAGGCCACCACCAGGAGTGAGACTCATGACAAAGAATCTCAGCCGTAAGTTCGCCACCATGTCGGAGGACGAGCGCGCTCGCTTCGAGCTGGAGGAGAGTGAAGGAACCAAGGACCGGCCGGTGGAGCTGGACTTCGAGGAGCCGCGCGACCCCGAGCGGATGGGCACCCATTACGCCTCCCCCAAGGAGGAGATCGCCGATCCCGAGCACCGCGACGGCATGGCCGCCCTGCTGGACGACGAGGCCCACGATCGGGCAGTCAGCAAGGAGACCAGGAAGCGTAAGACTCCAGAGCCTCGGCCGGGGTCGGACGCGTGAAGCGGCGCGCACGACCAGGCTCGAAGAGATCCCTACTTCTTGCGGCCGGGGTATCCCTGTGGGCAGCTCGCAGGCTCCGGTCTCAGGGCTACAGTCTGCAGGGAAGGACCGTTCTGATTACCGGCGGATCCCGGGGCCTGGGACTGGCCCTGGCGCGGCGGATGGTAGAGGAAGGCGCCCGCGTGGCGATCTGTGGCCGGGATCCGGAGTCGCTTGAGCGGGCACACGCGTCGCTCGCCAAGCTGGGAGCCGACGTCATGACCGTGTCGGCAGATGTCACCGACCCCGCGTTCGTCACGGAGATGATCGAGGCGGTGCGACAGCGCCTGGGCCCGATAGATGTGCTCATCAACAACGCCGGGGTCATCGAGGTGGGTCCGGCCGTCACCATGTCGGTGGGCGACTACGCGGAAGCAATGGCCACCAACTTCTGGGGGATGCTCTACCCCACCCTCGCGCTCCTCCCCGAGATGCGTGCCCGCCGGTCGGGACGCATCGTCAATATCACCTCCATCGGCGGCAAGCTGGGCATACCCCATCTTCTCCCCTACAGCGCCAGCAAGTTTGCCGCGGTAGGGTTCTCGCAGGGACTACGGGCCGAGGTCGCGGCTGACGGCATCAAGGTGGTGACGGTCTGCCCCGGTCTCATGCGGACCGGCAGTGCCCGAAACGCCATCTTTCGGGGCCAGCATCGCTCCGAGTACGCCTGGTTCAGCATCAGTGACGCGTTGCCTGGCCTCTCCATCAGCGCCGAGGGTGCCGCTCGCCGGATCGTGGCCGCGTGCCGCCGGGGAGATGCCGAGGTCCTGTTCCCCATCCCGGCCCGGGTGGCAGCGGTGGTGAATGCGGTCGCTCCGGGACTGACCGGAAGCGTTCTGGCCTTGGTGGGCCGGCTGCTGCCGGGCGCAGAAGGCGGCTCGCGCGGACGGCGCACCGGGGTCGAAAGCCAGTCCCGGCTCTCTCCTTCATGGCTCAGCCGTCTCGGAGATCGAGCGGCGAAAAAATACAACCAAATTGCATAGGAAGGTCCCATGGCATCGACCTACAATGGCATCGATTCGAGCGAACGGTGGGAGAATCTCCGAAGGCACAAGGACCGGGGAGACGAGAGCGTGGGCAAGACCGAGCGGCTGGTCTCCGGTATTGCCGGTGCGGCGTTGGTCGTATTGAGTCTCAGGAAGCGCCGGCTCCGGCCGATTCTGCTCCCGGTAGCCACTGGATTGATCGCTCGGGCGCTTACCGGTCGAGGTCCGACCAGCCGCGCGCTGGGCGGACTCACCCGACGGCAGGGCTCGCAGGATCGGGACAGCCCGGTGGCGAGCGTGGGCCGGGGGCAGGGGACCAAAGTTGAGGAGCGCGTCACCATCAACCGGCCAGTGCTCGAGGTCTACCGCTTCTGGCGCAACTTCGAGAACCTGCCACGATTCATGGATCACCTCGAATCCGTCACGGTGATCGATGACACGCACTCGCACTGGGTGGCAAAGGGTCCCGCCGGTACTCGCGTAGAGTGGGATGCCGTCATCCACCACGAGTTCGATGACGAGCTGATCGCCTGGCGGTCTCTTCCCGGTTCCGAGATCAATAACGCGGGCTCGGTCCACTTTACGCCGTCCACCGACGGCATGGGCACCGACGTTCGCGTGGTAATGAGCTACGAGCCTCCAGCCGGCAAGCTGGGCGTGGCCGTCGCCAAGCTCCTCGGTGAGGAGCCCTCCAAGCAGGTGGCAGACGATCTCCGCCGGCTCAAGCAGGTCATGGATACGGGTGACGTCGCAACCGCCGCCCGCCCGCGCCGGCCGAGCGCAACCGCCGGGTGAGTTACGACTGCATCGTAGTCGGCGCCGGGCCGGCCGGTCTCAGCGGGGCGCTCCTGCTTGGCCGCTGCCGGCGCACCGTGCTGGTGTGCGATGCTGGGGAGCCGAGAAACGCGCAGTCCGCAGGGCTGCACGGATACCTGACGCGGGACGGAGTGCGGCCGGTCGAGTTCCTCCGCTTGGCTCGCCAAGATCTCGCGCGTTATCCCACGGTTGAGTTTCACCGGGGCGAGGTCGTCGAGGCCAGGAGAAGCTCCGGCGGGTATACCGTAGTCTGCGACGGCGGCCTCCAGCTGAGCGCCCGCAAGCTGCTGCTGGCAACCGGCGTCGTGGACGAGATCCCCGAGATCGAGGGCCTGTGGGAGCTCTACGGCAAGAGCGTGCACCACTGCCCCTACTGCGACGCATGGGAGTGGCGCGACCAGCCACTTGCAGTCTATGGCCGTGCCGAGCCGGGCACAGCGCTGGCGCTCGCGCTCACGGTATGGAGCGACGATGTGGTGCTCTGTACTGATGGTCCCGCCGGCTTGTCGGCCAAGGAATCAGAGCAGCTGGACCAGGCCGGCATCGAAGTGCGGGAGGATCGGGTGGTTCGGCTCGACGGGCGTGACGGGCTGCTGGAGCGGGTCGTCCTCGCCGAAAGCGAGCCGCTGCCCCGCCGGGCCCTCTTCTTCTGCTCCGGCCAGCATCAACGATCTCGGCTTGCCGCCCAGCTCGGCGCTCGCTTCAACGCCAAGGGTACTGTGGAGACCGGGAGCTGCGAAGTTACCGACGTCCCCGGCCTCTACGTGGCCGGTGATGCCTCCAAGAATGCTCAGTTCGTGATCGTGGCCGCGGCCGAAGGTACCGAGGCTGGTATGGCCATCAACCGGGCCCTTCTCACGGAAGACCTCGCTCAGAAGGGGAAGTCCGACTCTACGCCCGCCCTTGCCCGGCCGCGGAGGTGAGGAGATCATGGAGCAATGGCCGGCTACTCCAAACGCACTCTGGTCGAGAAGCTCGGCATTAAGCCGTCCACTCAAGTCGTAGCGCTGAGCGCCCCTCCGACATACGCATCCCTGTTAGGTGCCTTACCTGCCGGCGCCAGCCTTCGATCCAGGCTGCCGGCAGCCTCCGGATTCATCCATAAATTCACCCGCACCCGCGATGATCTGGCCACTGATTTTCCGCGGCTCGCACGGGCCCTGACCGACACCGGCACATTGTGGATCTCCTGGCCCAAAGGGGACTCGGGAGTGGAGACCGACCTCAGCGAGAACATCGTGCGCGAGATCGGGCTCGAGCAGGGGCTGGTGGATGTAAAGGTGTGCGCGGTGGACGAGGTGTGGTCGGGGTTGAAGTTTGTTCGAAGGGTGGAGAATCGTGAGAAGGCCGAGCGTCAAAGGTCTAGGGTCTAATGCTCGACCTGGATAGACTCTAGACCCTGGACTCTAGACCCATAGCCACAGCGTGAGTGCGCGGATCCCATGCTCCTGAGACGCTTCTACGATCCCAAGCTCGCCCAAGCCAGCTATCTCCTCGGTTGCACCACGACCGGTGAGGCCCTGGTGGTTGACCCGAACCGAGACATCCATCATTACCTCAAGGCGGCGGATGCCGAGGGGCTCAGGGTCGCCCACGTAACCGAGACGCACATTCACGCCGACTTCGTTTCCGGCGCCCGCGAGCTGGCCCAGCGCGCGGGCGCTCGCCTGTATCTCTCGGAGGCGGGTGGGGACAGCTGGCGCTACGGATACTTCGCCGAGGCCGATGCAACCCCGCTGCGCGAGGGATCCCGCGTGAGAGTAGGAGCGGTCGAGCTCCAGGTGCTGCACGTTCCCGGGCACACTCCGGAGCATCTCACCCTCCTGGTGACCGATACGGCTGGGGCCTCGGAACCGATGGGCGCGTTCACCGGAGACTTCATCTTCGTGGGAGATGTGGGGCGTCCCGATCTGCTCGAGCGCGCCGCCCAGATGCGGGGAACCATGGAAGACAGCGCCCGTCAACTGTTCCGATCGCTGCAGCGGTTCCGGACTCAACCCGATTACCTCCAGATCTGGCCCGGGCATGGCGCGGGATCTGCCTGCGGCAAGTCGCTTGGCGGGGTGCCGCAGACGACCCTGGGATACGAGAAGCGTTTCAATTGGGCTTTCGGTATTGCCGACGAATCCGAGTTCGTGCGCGCGGTTCTCACCGGGCAACCCGAGACGCCCCCTTACTTCGCCCAGATGAAGCGGATCAATCAGTCCGGTCCCCGCCTGCTCGGGGGCAACCGCCGTCCCGCTCGGCTTCCGCTGGAAACCCTCGCCAGTGTGCTGGAGCAGGGCGGCACCGTCGTGGACACCCGGGAAGCGCAGGAGTTTGTGTTGGGTGCCGTGCCCGGAACGATCGACATCCCGGTGAACCGTGCCTTCACGACCTGGGCCGGCTCGGTCCTTCCTTACGACCGGGACTTCTATCTCATCATCGACGATCGCAGAGGTCACACGGTAGACGAGCTGGCGAAAGACCTCTCGGGGATTGGGCTCGATCGTCTTGCGGGGTATTTCGGCACCGATACCGTCGAGGCCTGGCGCACGTCGAAGGGGCAGCTGCAGACCATTCCGACCCTCACCCTGGCCCAGGTCTCCTCCCAGCTGAGAGCCGACCATGTAACGGTGCTCGATGTGCGCGGGGAAGGGGAGTGGAAGAGCGGACATCTGCCGGGCTCGCTTAACGTCCCCGTGGGGACCCTCGGCGGACGGGTGAACGAGGTCCCACGGAGCGGCCCGCTCATCGTGCACTGCCAGACGGGTGCCCGCGCGGCAATCGCGGCGAGCCTGCTTCGCGCGCGGGGCTTCACCGATGTTCGCCTGTTTTCCGGCGGCTTTGCGGAATGGCGTGCGGCGGGGCTGCCGGAGGGGTAGCCCGGACGCCCGCCCTTCGGGCGGGCATGGCAATGACCGCTTAGCTCCGGTGCCGTGGCCGGCCCAAAAGGGCCGGCCTATTGGTGTCAGCTGTCCTGACGGCCGCCCGTCCAAGCGGCCTCCTGGCGGCGTGCAAGCCGGTCCGGAGGACCGGTGACTCGGTAGAGGCCGGCCCTCTTGGGCCGGCTCGGCATCAATGCCTAAGCAGTCATGAAAAGGCCTGCCCGTTAGGGCGGGCCCGGTGTTGTTGACCGGTGTTGTTGAGATGAAAGGGTTGTTGCGCTCGAGTCGTGCGACCCGTATATCCCGTGGACCTCCATCCAGGACCTTCTATGTTCAAGGAATTCAAAGCGTTCGTCATGCGCGGCAACGTGCTCGACCTTGCCGTGGGCATCATCATCGGGGGCGCGTTCGGGACCATCGTGAAGTCACTGGTCGACGACGTGATCATGCCCCCCATCGGGCTGGCGTTGGGCAACGTGGATTTCGCCAACCTGTTCGTTCTGCTGAAGGCGGGACCAAAGGGACCCCCGCCCTACGCCACGCTGGCCGATGCTCACGCGGCGGGGGCGGTCACCGTGAACTACGGCGCGTTCATCAACAACATCGTGACTTTCGTCATTGTGGCGTTTGTGATCTTCCTGGTTGTTCGGACCGCGAACCGGTTGCGCCCACCGGAGGCGGCTGCGGCGCCCAACACCAAGGACTGCCCCTTCTGCCGGATGCCCATTCCGGTCGAAGCGAAGCGGTGCCCCCACTGCACGTCCGACCTGAGGGCAGCCTGAGCCAGGCGTGATTCCATGACGACCACCGCGTTCACCCTACCCGCTTCACCGAGCTGTGCGAGACGACCCGGGCGATCCGCTTTACTATGCAAAGTACTTGATGAACTCAGGTGATCGTGCTAGACTGATCCTATGACCATTCCGAAGCCGACACCCAGGGATTCGGCGGCATCGCCGGCGCTGCACGCCCGCGCGATGGACAACCTCTCTTTCATACGCTCCACCATGGAACGCGCCACCGCCTTTACCGCGGTGCCGGGCTGGGGTGGTGTGGCGATGGGGGCGACGGCCCTGGCCGCCACGGCGCTGGCGCACGGCCGCGGCCGGCGCGAGGAATGGCTGGCGGTCTGGCTCGCCGCGTCGGTGCTGGCCCTGGCCATCGGCGGGTGGTCCATGCTGGTGAAGGCCAGAAGGGCAGGGACCTCGGTTTTCTCTTATTCCGGCCGCCGCTTCGTGCTGAGCTACGTCCCGCCACTCGCAGTCGGTGGCCTGCTCACCCTGGTCCTGGTTCGGGCGGGGCTATACAGCGCGTTGCCCGGCACCTGGCTTCTGCTCTACGGCACCGGCGTGGTGACCGGGGGCGCCTTCTCGGTGCGGGTAGTGCCCATCATGGGCCTCTGCTTCATGGCGCTCGGCGCCATCGCGCTCCTCGCTCCGCCGACCTGGGGCGACTGGCTGATGGCGGCAGGGTTCGCCGGGCTTCACATCATCTTCGGTCTGATCATCGCGAGGAGGTACGGTGGCTAAGTCCAACCTGGCCCGGAAGGGGACGCAGGGTGGCAAGCCGTCGGAGCGGCTCCGCGGCATCAAGGGAGACGCCGCGCGGCAGGGCCCGCTGGAGCTCGATCGCCTCATTCACGAGCGGATGCGGCTCGCCATCGTGAGCTCCCTGGCCGTCAACGAGAGCCTGAGCTTCAACGAGCTCAAGCGTCTCCTGGATACCACCGATGGCAACCTCAGCGTCCACGCTCGGAAGCTGGAAGAGGCAAGCTACATCATCTGCACCAAGTTCTTCGAGGGGCGGATGCCAAGAACCCAGTACCGCTTGAGCGCGGTCGGCCGGCAGGCACTGGAGCGCTACCTGGACCACATGGAAGCCCTGATCCGCAGCACGCGGGAACGCTGAGCGGCGCTCTTTTTTTTGAGGCTCTACTTTATGACACAAAGACCTTCGCACGCATCGCCCCGATCCGGTCTCCACGTGGGGATCATCATGGACGGCAACGGCCGCTGGGCGACCGCGCGGGGCCTCCCGCGCGGCGCCGGACACCGGGCCGGTGCCGACGCGGTGAGACGCATTGTCGAGGCGGCGCCATCGGCCGGCATCGGGACCCTGACGCTCTTCGCGTTCTCCTCCGATAACTGGCGCCGGCCCGCTCTCGAAGTTGCCTGGCTGATGCGCCTCTTCCGGGAGTATCTCCGGGCCGAGACGGCCCGCTGTGTGGTGAACGGCGTGCGACTGGAGATCATCGGCCGCCGGGACCGCCTGGGTCCGACCCTCCTGCGGGCGGTGGAGGCCGCCGAGATCGCCACCAGTGGGGGCGCTCAGCTCCGGCTTCGGGTGGCCATCGATTACTCGGGTCGAGACGCGATTCTCCGTGCGGCACAGTGCCTTCGTCCCGGTACGGCATCCCGAGAGTCGTTCGGCCGTCTGGTGTCGATCGTGGATCACAGCGCGCCGGTGCCGGAGCTCGATCTGCTGATTCGCACCGGTGGCGAGCGGCGCCTCAGTGATTTCCTGCTGTGGGAGGCGGCGTACGCCGAGCTGCACTTCACATCGCTGATGTGGCCCGAGTTCGGGCCCGGGGAGCTCCGCGCGGCGGTGGAAGAGTTCGCTACGCGCGAGCGGCGGTTTGGAGGGGTGCCGGATGTGGCGGAAGTGCACGAGAGGGTCTAGGGTCTAGGGTCTGGGGTCTAGGGTCTCGAGTCT
>JBDTUV010000090.1:0-8698 GCA_040007575.1 Gemmatimonadales bacterium | reverse complement strand
TAACCAACCCGTGCCTGCGGCTCGCCGACGGTTCGCGCTCCTCTGCGCCACTGTTGTACTGCTTCTAGGGTTTTCCGTCCTGATCCGCTACGCCGCCGGCTGGGAAGCCGGCCTCGATCAGCTCCTGTTTCGCGACAAGTTGGCCGCCGCCGGCACGGCTTATCGCAATCGCATGGCCCCCAATACAGCCCTCATGTTCATGCTGGTAGGCCTCTCACTCCTGGCTTTGGACCATGGTAGCCGGGCCGTGCAGAGATGCGCCGAGCTGCTCTGTCTCGCGACCGGTCTTCTGGCCTTCCTCGCCCTGACAGGATACCTGTACGGGGCGAGCTTCCTCTACGGGGTGGCATCGTATATCCCGATTGCGCCGAACACCGCCCTGGCGTTTGCGCTCCTCACGATTGCTATTCTCGCCGCACGCCCGGGCCGGGGTCTGACCGCACTCGCCCGCAGCAGATCTCCAGGTGGGGTGCTCATCCGGCGAGTGCTTCCGGCGATCATGAGCATCCCCCTACTCCTCGGATTGCTCCGGCTGGAAGGCCAGCAGCAGGGACTCTACGACACAGCCGGTGGCGTCGCAATGAGTGTGACGTTTGCTACGGTCCTTCTCGCCAGCCTCGTCTGGTGGAGTGCCGCGTCACTGGACCGCGCGGACGCCGCGCGGAAGTGCGCGGAGCAGGCGGTCCGGAACGCGAACGAGGAGCTGGAGGGCCGGGTCGTGGAACGAACCGAAGAGCTCCGGGGCCAAAAGGACTTCCTCCGGAAAGTCGTGGACACCAACCCCCAGCTGGTCTTCATCAAGGATTGGGACGGCCGATTCGTGCTCGCCAACCGGGCGGTCGCCGACCTCTACGGCACCACGGCGGGGGAGCTCGAGGGCAAGAGTGACGCCGACTTCAATTCGAACGCCGCGGAACTGGAGAGCTTTCTGCGAGCTGATCGTGAAGTCATGCAGTCAGGACGTGCCCTGAGCGTATCCGAAGAGGCCGTCACCGACGGCCGGACGGGCGCGATTCGGTGGTTCCAGACCATCAAAGTGCCGCTTACCGCGCCGGATGGCATGGGAAAACAAGTGCTCGGTGTCGCCACCGACATCACCGAACGCCGTCGTGCCGGGGAGCAGCTCCGCCGGACGGCGGATGAGCTCGAGGCGTTGGTGCAGGCGTCCCCGCTCGCCATCGTGGGCATCGACATGGAGGGCAAGGTACTGAGCTGGTACGGCGTCGCCGAAACCATATTCGGTTGGACGGCGGATGAGGTGATTGGCCGCCCGCTGGCCAACGTGCCTCCCGAAAAACAGGAGGAGTTCCGCGCGCTCCGGACCCGGGTGCTGCACGGAGACTCGATCGTAGGGCTCGAGACCTCTCGGATTCGAAAGGATGGCTCGAGGATCGATGTCAGTATCTCATACGCCCCGTTGCACGACCGCCGGGGGCACACCGTCGGAGCTACCATCGTATATCAGGACATCACCGAGCGACGCCTGGTCGCGGAGCAGCGCCAGGCACGGGAGGCGGCCGAAGCAGCCAGCCGGGCCAAAAGCAACTTCCTCGCCAATATGAGCCACGAGCTGCGCACCCCGCTGAATGCAATCATCGGCTTCTCGGAGCTGCTCGAGGATCAGACGTTTGGTCCACTCAACGAGAAGCAGCAGCGCTACGTGCACAATGTGCACAGCAGCGGTCGCCATCTACTGCAACTGGTGAACGACATCCTCGACCTCGCGAAAATTGAAGCGGGCCGGCTCGTCCTGGAGCCGGAATCCATCAATCTGAATGCCCTGCTACACGACATGCAGCGCGGGCTCGAGCCGCTGGCCGTGGCCAAACGACAGACCTTCGTCCTCGAGGTTCCCCAGGAGCTCCCGACCTTGATAGCCGACCGCGGCAAGGTGAAACAAATCCTCTATAACCTGCTCAGCAACGCCATCAAGTTCACTAAAGATGGGGGGCGGATAGGCGTGCGGGCGATGCCGGTGCGGGGGGACGATGGCGGGGATCAAGTCCAGGTAGCGGTTTGGGACAGCGGGGTCGGAATGGCGGAAGAAGATCTGCACCGCATCTTCCTGGAGTTCGAGCAGGTGGACAGCTCGTACGTGCGGCAGCAAGAGGGGACCGGGCTTGGATTAGCACTGACGCGGCGCCTGGTGGAAGCGCACAGGGGGAAAATCTGGGTCGAGAGCAAGCCGGGGGAGGGAAGCACCTTCACGTTCGTCTTGCCCACCGTGCTCCACGCTACCAACATCGAGCCGTTGCGACCGACCTCGGTTCGGAACGTGGAGCAGGGAGGCGAAGGGCCGCTGGTGCTCGTGGTCGAAGACGACACCACGGCTCGTGAGCTCCTGACTCACTACTTGGTGGAGCATGGCTACAGGGTCCACCACGCCGGCAGCGCAGCCGAGGCGCTCGATATGGCCCGCAAGCATCAGCCGGCCGCCATCTCGCTCGATATCTTCCTGCCCGACGAGCACGGGCTCGAACTGCTGAGCAAGCTGCGGGCGGACCCTGTTACGAAGGACATACCGGTGGTGGTCGTGTCGATCACGGACGATAGGGAGCTCGGGTTCAACGCCGGCGCCGCGGCCTGGTTGGTCAAGCCGGTGCAGCGACAGCAGTTCATCGAGGCGCTCGATCGGCTGGCTCCGCTTACGGCGGCCAACGGTCGTCGGGTTGCGCTGGTGGTGGATGACGACCGCGAGGCAGTGGAGCTCGCCGGCGATGTGCTGCGTGGCCGGGGGTTCGAGGTGCTGCAGGCCTTTGGGGGCACCGAGGGCCTGGCGCTAGCGATTCACCACATGCCGGCTCTGATCATTCTCGACCTGAACATGCCGGGACTCTCGGGGTTCACGGTGGCTCAGCAGCTCCGCGCCCATCCGCGGACGCGGCAGATACCTATCCTGGTATCGACAGCGATGGACCTCAGCGGGCAGCAGCGCGAAGAGCTCATGCGCCACGTCCAGACCGTCCTGCTCAAGGGGGGAGCCGAAGGACTGCTGGAGGCGCTGGAACGCCTCGGGCTGACGCCAGCCCGTTCCGGCTCCGGTGGAAGCGTCGCTCCCACGGGCTCGACATGAGCGCGCCGGCTTCTCTAGGCCAGGCTGGCTCAGCCGCAGGCGCGGTTCTCGTGGTGGATGACGAGCCGCGAAACGTTCAGCTGTTGCAAGATCTACTCGAATCGCGGGGTTACACGGTGTGGGCCGCGGCTGATGGAGAGCAGGGTCTCGCCCTGGCGCGGGAGCGAGCGCCGGATGTCGTGCTGCTCGACGTCATGATGCCCCGCGTGAGCGGGTTCGACGTCTGCCGCCAGCTCAAGGCGGAACCCAGCACGGCGATGATCCCGGTGCTCCTGGTGACCTCGCTCGATGCCCGTGAGGATCGTCTGGCAGGAATCGGTGCCGGTGCCAACGACTTCATTACCAAGCCGATCGATTCGGCGGATCTGCTCCTGCGGGTGCGGAACGCCGTTGCCACGAAGCGGCTGCACGACGAAGTCACCACGCAGTTCCGCCAACTGAAGGAGCTGGAGGCTGCGCGGGACACGCTGACCCACATGATCGTGCACGATCTGCGATCACCTCTCACCGGACTTCAGGCGTACCTGGATCTCCTCCGGATGGCGGTGGCCGCAGGTTCAAACGACGAGGTTCTC
This sequence comes from Gemmatimonadales bacterium, assembly GCA_040007575.1. Classification (GTDB taxonomy): domain Bacteria; phylum Gemmatimonadota; class Gemmatimonadetes; order Gemmatimonadales; family GWC2-71-9; genus CAVVWJ01. The sequence goes on along the minus strand of JBDTUV010000090.1, from coordinate 5,050 downwards.
GAGTTTGCCCGCGACGCGCACGCCGTTGCAGGTCGCTTGAAGGAGATGATAAGTCAGGTACTAGACGTGAGCAGGCTCGAGTCGGGGGACATGCCACTTTCACGAGAGGACACTGATCTTGTGGGGCTTCTCCCCGAAGCGGTCGCTTCCCTGGGTCCGCCCCCCGATGGCATAGACATGGTCTATGAAATGGCGGAGCAGCCTGTTGTCGTGGCTTGCGATCGAGACGTAGTCGGGAGGGTGGTCGCGAATCTGGTGGGGAACGCCTTCAAGTTTGCCTCGCGCAGGGGCGAGGTGCGGATCGGCTTGGCAGTGAGCGACGGGGTTGTCCGTGTCACCGTTACCGACAACGGCCCCGGGGTCGAGCCGGAGCATCGAAAAGTGATCTTCGAGAAGTTCGGCCAGGCTCCACTGGGCCGGGCCGGCAAGGCGCGATCGACCGGTCTCGGCCTCACATTCTGCAAGCTTGCCGTGGAGGCTCATGGCGGGAAGATCGGGGTCGACAGCGGCAATGGTGGCGGTGCCCGCTTCTGGATCGAGCTCCCCCGGAAGAACAGCCCCCGCTAGGCCGCGCCGGCAATCTCGACCGCGACGCCATCGGGGTCGCGGGCCGTAACGCCGTTCGATGACGGTGCCAGGGCGCCCGCCGCCGTTACCCGTTCGATCAACGCTTTTCGTGCCTTCCCGTCCGGAACCCGAAGCTCCCAACCCGACAGACCGGCAACCCGCTCGGAATCCCGAGCCGCCCGTTCTCCAGCCCAGGTGTTCAGGTTCAGATGATGGTGATAGCCCCCAGCCGAGACTGCCACGAGCGAGGGGATACTCATCATGAGGTCGAACCCGATCACATCGCGGTAGAAGGCGACCGCAGGCTCCAACCCGGAGACGGTGAAGTGCACGTGTCCTACGACCGTCCCGGGGGAGAGTCCAACCCATGGCTCGGGCCGCTCCCGACCCGCGGCGATTACCCCTGCAACATCCATGGGGTCCACCGTCATCTGCACCACGCCATCGCGAACCGGCCACATCGAGCGGGGACGATCGGCATAGATCTCGAGGCCGTTCCCATCGGGGTCATCCAGATAGAGCGACTCGCTCACCGCGTGATCCGACATGCCGCGGAGCGGATAGCCGGCCTGGCGCAATCCGAGGAGGGAACGACCGAGCTCCCGGCGGCTGGGGACCAGCAACGCCACGTGGTAGAGGCCCGTGGTGACGGGCCGCGCCGGCCGGCGGGCAATACCAGGATGCTCCTCCAGGACTAGAAGGTCACCGAGCGTAACGGTCGAGGCCTCGTCCCGGCTTACGCTGAGGCCGAGAACGCCTCGGTAGAAGGCCAGGGCACGCTCGAGATCTCCGACTCGGAGTCGTACATGCCCGATGTGGCTGTCGGCGGGAAGCTACGTCATGGAATGATAGGTGGGCTCGGTCTGCTCTCTGCGCAACCCTTTTTCTCCGGCAGCCATCTACAGGAGGTACGGCCGATCCGCCGGCCCGGTTCCGCCGAAAACGCCCAGGGCCATCCTCCGTAGGGTCATGTCGAGGCTTCACCGATGTCCTTGAGCCGTCGCCATTTCATGCTGGGTAGTGCCGGTGCAGTGCTGGCCACTGCGCGCACCGGGGTAGCCTGGCCCGTGCAGGCGCCGCAGGACGCGGTTGCCCCGCAATGGCGGCCGAACGCCGACCTGCTGCGCCACTTACCACGTCTGCTCGAGCTGGCTTCGGTCCCGGGTCTGGCGCTGGCAGTGGTCGACGGGGGCCAGGTGTGGAGGCGTGGCTTCGGCCGGGCCATCGAAGATCCGGCGCAGGCGGTTTCGGGCGACACGGTTTTCGAGGCCGCCTCACTCGGGAAGCCGGTTTTCGCCTACGCGGTACTGCGGCTAGTGGATGACGGGGTTCTTCACTTGGACCGGCCGCTGTACGACTACCTCCCCATCGCCGACGCCAACAACCCACGCATGAAGCGAGTGACCTCGCGGCAGGTCCTCAGCCACACCACCGGCCTGCCCAACTGGAGGCAACAGCCCGCCGCGCTGGAATCCCGTACCGAGCCGGGCAAAGTGTTCAGCTACTCGGGCGAGGCCTATTGCTATCTCCAAAGGGTGGTGGAGGCGCTCACCGGAAAAGCGTTCGGCCGCTGGATGCAGGACCAGGTGCTCGAGCCGCTCGACATGAAACAGAGCAGCTACGTCTGGCAAGCTGAATTCGAATCCCGGATGGCTGCCGGTTACGACGGCCATGAAAATCGCCTCGATGTGCAGGCTGCCATAGGCCGGAGGACGCTCGCTATCGCGGCGGACTGGCGGAAGCCGCTTCTCGAGTGGAAATACGAGGATTCCGCGCGAGCGGTTCCCTTGATCAATCCTCAGTGGCCGGTACTTCCGCTGTATATGGTGCCGAACGCGGCGGCATCGCTGCTGACCACGGTGAGCGACTATGCGAAGTTCCTGACCCACGTTGTCGCCCAGCCGCCGGCTCAAGGGCTGAATCTCACCGCCGCAAGCCGGAAGGCAATGGTTACGCCGCAGGTGCAGCTCAACAGCGCCCTCTATTGGGGGCTGGGGTGGGGCATCCAGCGAGACGATCACGGCGAGGTGCTGTGGCACTGGGGCGCAAACAACTCCTTCCGCAACTTCGTCATCGCCGACCCTGCCAACGGACGTGCGATCGTGGTGTTCACCAACAGCGAAAACGGCCCCCGCATTTACGAACGGGTGATCGTGGCGGTAACGGGGCACGACCATCCGGCCTTCCTCTGGATCTAGTCTGATCACTTCAATCTGATCATTTTCCTCATCTCGAGCCTCGCGAGGGACCTACTCTGCTAGTTTCCGGGGCTTGTCGAGTGGGTCCTTCCCCTTCGCGGAGTTTAGCCTGAGCACATGCGAAGGGCTCAGGGTCAGGATGAGGAACGGTGATCCAACTTCGCTGGAAGATCGCGATCGCCTTCTTCGCCGTGTACGTCTTCTGGGGGATGACGTACCTGGCCATGCGCGTCGCGGTGGAGGAGATCCCGCCCTATCTGATGGCCGGCACCCGGTTTGTCCTGGCGGGGGCGATACTCTTTGCCTGGACCCGGCGCCGGGGAGACCCTCCTCCCAGTCTCCAGCAGTGGAGAGCAGCGGCGGTGATAGGCGGCTTCTTGCTGCTCGGCGGCAATGCGAGCGTGGCGTGGTCGGAGCAGCGGGTTCCATCGGGCTTGGCGGCGCTGCTGATCGGCGTGATGCCGATCTGGATGGTAGGCCTGGAATGGCTCCGCCGCGGCTCGCGTCCAAGTAAACAGGTCGTCGCCGGGCTGCTGCTGGGTGCGGTGGGGGTGGGACTGCTCGTCCTCCCCCAAGGCCGCGGGAACGGCATGGATCTCCTGGGTGCGGCAGTGCTGATCCTGGCGGCCGCGTCGTGGGCGTGGGGATCGGTGATCTCGAAATCTGCGCCGCTGCCCAAGTCACCCTTTCTTGCCACCAGCATGGAGATGATCGCCGGCGGGATCCTCTGCCTGTTGGTCGCCGTCCTCTCGGGCGAGCTCCGGGGGTTCAGTCTCCCCGAAGTCTTGGGCCGCGCTGGGCTCGCCTGGCTCTATCTGGTCGTGTTCGGCTCGCTCGTCGCCTTCACGGCTTATATCTGGCTACTGGGTGTCACGTCAATCGCGAAGGTGGGCACCTACGCATACGTGAATCCGATCGTCGCGGTGCTGCTGGGATGGGCCGTGCTGGGTGAGCCGGTTACGCTGAGAACCCTGGCCGCGGCGGCCGTCATTCTGCTGGGTGTTGCGCTGGTGAATGTGGACTGGGGACTCACCAATCCTTTTGGCCTGCGCCGCCGCCTGAAGCCTGGCGGCCCTCGTGACTATTGAGCTGCTCCCGCTCGAGCGCTTCCAGTAGCGCCCGCGCCTGGGCCTCGCTCAGCTCCTCGGCCGATTCACCTTCGCCCGACCCGTAGCCGCCACCCGCCGTGGCACCCACCGCTGCCTCCGGATTTCCCTCGTAGCCCGGCACGTTCATGTTCCCCTGCCCGTAGTCAGCCGAACGCCCCCGACCCGAAGAGCCACCCGATTCACGATCCTCGCCTCGCCGCCGCAGCGCCAGCTCCAGATTCCATTTGGCTGCAGAGTCCGCCGGGGTCAACCGCAAGGCCTCCTCGTAGGCGCCGATCGCCTGCCGGAGCGGCTCGTCCTTCTCCGGCGCCTCTTCGGCCGCGCGGACGTAGGCATTGCCAAGGTTGTAATAGCTCCGCTGCCGCAGCCGGGGAACGGCCGCGGCCTCACGAAAGCTCTTGGCTGCGTCCTCGTACCGCCGGAGCCGATACAGGGCGACGCCGAGGTCGTACTGTAGCAAAGGGTCGCCGGAAGCCTCGAAGGCACGCCGGAATGCCTGATGGGCTTCCGAGTAGCGTCCTGCGTCGTAGTGCCGCACGCCATCGCGGACCTCGCGCATTCCGGAGCTGCAGCCCGGCAGGAGGGCGCTGCCGATCACCAGAAGAAGGGTCAGGGCGCCAGTCATCGCGAGCGGCCGCGGGCCGCGTGGCGACCCCGTGGTCACGAGCATCATCGGCTCTAGAGCAAGCAGCAGAATCGCCAGGCCGAGCGGCCACTGAAATCGATCCGCCCGCTCCGGTGACGTGCGGGACGACATCGTCCTCTTCTCCAACCTCCCCAGCTCCGCGCTCAGGCCTGCTCCCGCTCCCTGGGTCCAGCGGAGATAGACCCCGTTGGTCTCGTTTGCCGCCCGGCGGAGATCGCCCTCCTCGAGACGGGATTGGACGACCCGGCCGACATGGTCGCGATGCCATTTCTCCGGTGCCTCGCTGCTGTCGGCTGGGACTGGCGCCCCTTCGCTGGTGCCGATGCCGACGGCGAATACCGGAGCCCCCGCCAGCCGGAGCCGCTTGAGGGCAGGGCCGACGTCTCCCTCGACGCTCTCGCCATCGGAAAAGAGCAGGATCGACTGAAAGCCCCGCTGACCCTCATGCTCGAAGGTGGTGGCTGCTGCGACGAGCGCCCGCGAAAGGTCGGTGGCAGGATCGGCGAGGTCGTCGGTCGTTGCGGCATCGA
>JBDTUV010000089.1:0-8735 GCA_040007575.1 Gemmatimonadales bacterium | reverse complement strand
CTGATCTTCAACAGCATCTCCGTTCGTCCCGGCCTGACCATTCCGGTGGGTCTCGCCGGCGCCGATCCGACGGTGAACCTGACCCTGGGCTTCAACTTCGGCCGCACGCGCTAGAGCTTTACTCTCAAGGCTTCACGACGGGAGCGGCCTGGCCGCTCCCGTTTTGCTTTCCAGGCACTAGGCTTCCGGGTAACCTCTACGGGAAGCGACGATGGAAGCCGAGCAACTACGCGCCCTTCAAGCACCCCTGAAGCAGCAATACCGGAACGACCCGGCCAAAGCCGTGGTAACGCTTCGGGCGTCAGGCAGCCTCGGCGCGGGTGTCAACTGCCGGGTCGAGACGGGCCGAGCCATGGTCGAGGCGGGCCTGCACCCCGCTACCGGCGGCTCGGGCCTTCAGGCCTGTTCGGGTGACATGCTGCTCGAGGCTCTCGCGGCGTGCGCCGGCGTCACGCTGCAGGCGGTGGCGACAGCACTCGAGATCCCGATTCGCGGTGGGACAGTGGAGGTCGAAGGAGACTTGGATTTCCGCGGCACGCTCGGGGTAAGTAAGGAGGTTCCGGTGGGGTTTCAGACGATCCGGTTGCGGCTGAATCTGGATAGCGACGCGACGCCAGAGCAGCTCGACACCCTGCTGAAGCTCACGGAGCGGTACTGCGTGGTGTTGCAGACCCTGCGGTCAGCAACCGTGGTGACGGCTTCGATGTCATCTTGACAAATCGGCTCAGGAGCTAGCGCTCTCCAACGTAGCGGTCGCCTCCTCCCACTGCTTGAATGCTCTCTCCAACTCCTTCCGTGCTGTCTCCAGCTCCAGGCCAATGGCGTGGGCCTGGACTCCACCCTCCGCCGTGGCATACAGGGCCGGATCCTCCAGCCGCGACCGAAGCGCCGCAACCCGACCCTCCCACTCGGTTACCGCTGATTCCGCGTCAGCCAGCGCCCGCTCAGCGGTTCGACGGGACGACTGCTGCTGCTTCCGTCCGCCATCGGAGCGGCGGGTCTGTTTCCGCTCGTGCACTCGCCTGAGTGATTCTTCCTCCGCAGCCGCCACCGATGCCGCGTGGGCCCGTTCGGCACTAGCGGTCTCCCACTCGTCGAAGCTGCCGGGGAAATCGGTGATCCGCCCCTCGTGCAGCACCCACACCCGGGTAGTCAGCGCCCGCAGTAGGGCGCGATCGTGGCTCACCAGGATCACGGTTCCGCCATAGGCGTCGATGGCGTCCTCCAGTGCTTCGATCGACTCGACATCGAGGTGGTTGGTAGGCTCGTCGAAGAGGAGAAGGTTGGCACCGGACAGCATTATCATCGCCAGGGCCACGCGGGCGCGCTCTCCACCCGAGAGGGTAGCCGCCTGACGGAGCACCGAGTCGCCGGAGAAGCCGAAGCGTCCGAGGTGACCCTGGATGGCGCCGCGTCCCCAGGCCGGCCGCAGGTCGTTGATGAGCTCGTACAGCGAGCGATCGGGCGGAACCTGCGCCAGATCCTGCCGGTAATGGGCGATACGCACCGACTCGGGAAGCCGCACCGCCCCCGCGTCCGGCTGTCGCTCCCCCACAAACGCCCGAAGCAGCGTCGTCTTCCCTGCGCCGTTGGGGCCGATAAAACCTATCACATCGCCCCGCCGTACACTGGTGGAGAATCGGTCCAGCAGCACCCGATCTCCGATGGCCACGCGGACGTTCTCCGCCACCAGGGTCTGGTCGCCGCCCCGCGCGTCGGCCTCGAGCCTGAGCGACATCACGCCCTCTTCTCCCTCGGGCGCGCTGAGACGGCTCACGCGTGAGAGCCGGCGGCGGCGGCCCTTGGCCTGAGCGCTCTTCTGCCCGGCGATGTTGCGACGGATGAAGTCTTCCTCCGACGCGATCACCTTGGACTGCTTGCTGAAGGCGCGCTGCTGCGCCATGCGCCGTTCCGCGCGCTGGCGGACGAATGCTTCGTAGTCGCCGGCATACGGCGTCACCGTGCCCGCCTCGACGTGCAGCACGTGGTCCACCACCGCTTGCAGGAAGGCGCGGTCGTGACTGATCAGGAGGACGGTGGCGTCCAGCTGGGCCAGATAGTCTTCCAGCCAGCGCGTGGTCTCGAGATCGAGATGGTTGGTGGGCTCGTCGAGCAGAAGCACATCAGCCGGCGCGACCAGCTGCTGGGCCAGACCGACTCGGCCCCGCTCCCCCCCGCTCAGCCCCGCAACCGCCCGGGTCCGAGCCTCGTCGGGATCGAAGCCCAGGCCGTGAAGGACCGCGTCGATTCGGGGCGCGAGCGTGTACCCGCCTTCGCGCTCGAACCGTTCCAAATCCCGGTCATAGCGAGCCAGCATTGCCGGGGTGCAACGGTCGCCGGCCTCGGCCAGGGCACTTCCCTGCTCCGCCAGCGAGCGCTCCAGCTCCAACAGCTCGGCGAAGGGCCCGGCCGCCGCTTCCCAGACGGTGGCGGCGCCGGCAAACTCGCGATGCTGCTCCATGACCGAGAAGTCGAGGCCCGAGACGCGAGACACCGTGCCCCGGGTCGGCTCGGCCTCCCCGGTGAGCAGCCGGAAGAGTGTGGTCTTGCCGCTGCCGTTCCGTCCTATCACCCCCCACTTCTCTCCCCGGGCGACCGTGAAGGTCACGTCGCTGAAGAGACGGGTCGCTCCGAACTCGACCGCAACGCCGGACACCGAGAACTGCGTCATCGGCCGGTCCACCCTTGCCAGGCTTCAGTCGCGTCTCCGACCGTCAGCTGTGAGCCCTGCCGCACCAGCGGCATCCGGAGCATCAACGGCTGATCCACCAGCTTCTCCAGCCAGCGCTCCTCGCTGAGGCGTGCGGCACCGAGGCCGAGATCGAGGAACCGGCGGGACTGGCGGTCGACCAGCGACTCGACGCCGAACTTCTGGGCAAAGCGCCTGAGCTCCGCGGGAGAGGCGGCCCGTTCCAGGAGGTCTACGAAGTGGGTTTTGACCCGCCGCTCGGCGAAGAAGCGGAGCGCCTTCCGGGTCTCGGGGCTTTTCTTGATGCCGAAGATTTGGACTTCCATGGGGTGGGAATGTACTAGGGTAAGACGTCATTCCGAGCCCATTCGCTGCCGCTCAGGACCAGGCTCCGCGAGGACTCGCGTCGATGACACGCCCCGCCCTTACGGGCAGGGCTTACAACGATTACATGGCGTGGACGCCCACCCGGCCCTGACGGGCCGGGCTCTTCGTTTGGCGCGGTCCTCCGGACCGCGGGTACTCCGTGCGGAGTATCGCCCCTGAGTCATTTGGTCCCGGCAAGCTGAGGAGACGGCACATTTGGCTGGGGAGTACAGAGAAGTCTATGCGAAGCGGAGTGTCCGCGGTCCGGAGGACCGCGCCAAAACCTAGCCCGGCCCGTAAGGGCCGGGTGCGTGGCATGTTCAAATAATCCGGTTTGGGCCCAGCGCAGCTGGGCCTGCCTTTGCCCAGGAGAGTTACAACCGGCGAACGGGATCACCCACGCGCATGCGTCCCGGGCCCTCGTGCACCACGTTCTGACCGAACATCACCTCGCCCCCCACCTTGCGATACGTCGCCAGGGTGCGGAGCGGCTCCTGTCTTCGCTTCCCGGTATCCTGATCCGTGGTGGTGACCAGGCAGCGAGCGCAGGGCTTCACCACCTGGAGCCGAACACCCCCAATCTCGATACTCCCCCACCCATCCTCGGCGTACGGCTCACCGCCCGCGACCACGAGGTTGGGGCGGAACCGGTTCATCGGGAGCGGCTCGGCGAGCCGGCCATTGAGATCGGCCAGCGACTCCTCCGAGATCATCAGAAATGGAAACCCGTCCGCAAAGCTCACCCGCACGCCCGGCGGCGCGAACGCCGGGTCTGCCGGCCTCACGACCTGATCGGCCATGTGACCCAGGGTACAGGCACAGCCGAGGAAATCGGAAAACCATTCGGCCGCGTGGGCGCCAACCCAGGTGGCCGGGCAGTCGTCGTCCCACACGGTGACCCTGGTGGCAACGGTATTCTTTGGATGCAGTGGAGTCCGCAGCGCAGGCATACCGGGCGCGTCCACCTGGAGCACCCCATCGCCGATGCTGGGAACGACCAGGGCAAGACGTGGGTGACTGCGCTGGGATAGAAACACGCCGGCGTCGTCGACCACCATCCACCGCCGGTCGTAGCGCAAGCCGAAGTCGTCCACCGCCGACTCCGCGAGCGGGATGCCGCGCGTCGACTTGATTGGGTAGACGTTTATCCCGGTGAGTCGTATGCTCATTGTGAGTCCAGGAAGATGATCAACAGATTGGAGAACATACCCTGGCCCGACCCCTAAGCAATCGGAGGATGTTCCGGCCGCCTACCGGGTGCGCGACGACCATACCGACCGCATTACGGGTGTGCCGTTCACCAGCAGGATTCCTCCGCTGCGCAATGTGGAGATACCACCGCCGGCGGATCGTTGGGGCAAGCAGGGACCGACGTGATGGCGTGATGAAAAGCTGACGGCGAAGTAGGGATGTATTACCGACGCGCCCGGTGACCATTAGGGTCCGGACTCAATGAGGAGGCACCATGCCAGCAAAGGCCGCAACACCCAGCCATCCGCAGCGCCAGCAGCCCGAGTCGCTCCGGCTCCGCTCGATAATGCCCACGTTCAGCGTCAACGACCTCCAGCTCAGCTTGGCCTGGTACCGCGACGGGCTCGGTTTCTTCGTGGGTAACCGTTGGGAGGAAGGCGGCCGGCTCCGGGGCGTAACTCTGAAAGCAGGGGCGTGTGAGTTTGGGCTCTCGCAGGACGACTTCACCAAGGGGCGCGAGCGGGCCAAGGGCATAGGGTTCCGCCTCTGGTGCAGCACCACGCAGGATGTTGACGGGATCGCCGCGCGGCTGCGGTCCTTCGGTGGCACCATCGTCGAAGAGCCAGGGGACCGCTGGGATGTCTACAGCTTCACGGCCCAGGACCCGGATGGCTTCAAGATCACGATCACGCGGGCAAAAGACTGAAAGGATGCGATACCCAGACCAGTTAACGGTTGCCCTCGCGCTACTCGGATTCGCGGGCTACGGCCGCGAGAAGGGCCGCGCCGATCTCGTCCTCCGGGGAGGGGAGGTCTACACCGTGGATGCCGCCCGAAGCTGGGCGAGCGCCATTGCCGTGCGCGACGGCCGCGTCGTCTACGTTGGCAGCGATAGCCTTCCGAGGGGCCTCATCGGCCCCGGTACCGAGATCGTGGAGCTGGCGGGCGCCATGGTGCTCCCCGGGTTCCAAGACGCGCACGTGCATCCGATCAGCAGCGGGGTGGAGCTGGTCGAGTGCCATCTTCACTCGCTGACGACGACGGTGGCGGTCCTGGACTCGATTCGCGCTTGCGCCCTGGCTCGTACCGATCGCCCCTGGGTCCGCGGCAGCGGCTGGCAACTCCCCATCTTTCCGGGCGGCAACCCCTCCAGAGTGGCCCTCGACCGCGCCGTCCCCGACCGGCCAGCCTTGTTCTACGCGGCCGACGGCCACTCCGCCTGGCTCAACTCCCGGGCGCTGGCCCTCGCCGGCATCACTCGGCATATCGCCGATCCGGCCAACGGCCGTATCGAACGGGACCCTCGGTCCGGTGAGCCGAGCGGGACCCTCCGCGAAAGTGCGATGAAGCTGGTGGAAAGGGTCATACCGCAGCGAACGCGGGCCGAGCTGGCGGCCGGCCTCGATCGGGCGCAGCGAGAGGCCAATGGGTTCGGCATCACGTCGATCTTCGCGGCAACGGCAGACGAGCCGGACCTCGCCACCTACGCTGATGCCGACCGCGCCGGCACGCTCAGTCTTCGGGTCGTGGCGGCTGCCTATAGCGGAGAGCAGGTGGACAGCATCCTCCCCCATGCGCAGGCCTGGCGGACTCGTTACGCCACGCCGCGGGTCCGGCCGACGGCTGTGAAATTGTTCCAGGACGGTGTCATCGAGGCGCGCACCGCGGCGCTCCTCGCTCCCTACCTCGACCGCGCGGGTGACGCCGGCACGCCCATATTCGACCAGGCGACTCTCGACCGGCTGACCGCCGATCTGGATCGGGATGGGTTCCAGGTCCACGTCCATGCTATTGGCGACCGCGCGATCCGAATGACGCTCGATGCCTTCGCGCACGCGCGGGAGCGGAACGGCCTCCGGGACGCGCGGCACGCCATCACCCATCTCGAGCTGATCGACCCCGCGGACCTGCCCCGCTTTCGTGCGCTGGGCGTGGTGGCCAACTTCCAGGCGCTCTGGGCCAACGGTGACGACTATCTCACTAAGCTCACCGAGCCCGCGCTGGGACCGGCGCGCTCTCGCTGGCTCTACCCCATCGCGAGTGTGGTCCGGACCGGGGCGATCGTGACCGGCGGCAGCGACTGGTCGGTCTCCTAGCTCAACCCGCTGGAGGCGATTGAGGTCGGCATCACCCACCGAGACCCAGGCGACAGCATCGCCGCGGCCTGGAACCCGGCGGAGCGGGTCGATCTTCCCACCATGATCGCGCTCTACACGATCAACGCCGCTTGGGCGCTGCACCAGGAAAAGAAGACCGGCTCGATCGAGCCGGGAAAGCTGGCGAACCTCGTGGTGCTGGACCGGAACCTGTTCCAGATCCCGGCGGACCGGATACACGAGGCGCGGGTGATGCGGACGCTATTGGAGGGAAAGACGGTCTACCAGGCGGGTGCGCAGCAGCAGCGCCCGCTGCAGTAGCGCACCGCGGCACAATCGGAAGCAATGCCTAGTGCCCGAGGCGAGAGTCGAACTCGCACGAGGTTGCCCTCGGCGGATTTTGAGTCCGCTGCGTCTGCCATTCCGCCACTCGGGCCGGGCGGGTAACATCGTCGGAGAGAGTCGGTGACGCAAGCGGGGATGAGCCGGGCTTGGACCCCAGTCGAGGGCGCGATACTTTTCCGCCCGGCTAGGTGCGCAACCCAACTCCCGCTCGAGGACCAGATCTCATCGTGCCGACCGTTCAGCCCCGCGGGCTCCATCCCTGGCATGACATTCCCACCGGACCCAATCCGCCCCTGGAGGTCACCGCGGTCGTCGAGATTCCCACCAATGAGCGCAATAAGTACGAGCTGGACAAGAAGCTCGGTGTGTTCCGGCTCGACCGGGTTCTCCACAGCGCGGTGCACTATCCCGGTGATTACGGCTTTCTTCCGCGGACCCTGGGAGACGACGGGGATCCGCTCGACGTACTCGTCTTGATGAAGATCCCCGTGTTTACCGGCTGCCTGGTGGACACCCGGCCGATCGGCCTCTTTCACCTGGTGGATTCCGGCGCAGCTGACGAGAAGATATTGGCTGTTCCGACGAGCGATCCATACTCAGAGGGCCTGAACGAGCTGGCGGACATCCCACAGCACTACCTAAAGGAGATCGAGCACTTCTTTCGGGTCTACAAGGACCTCGAGGGTACTCACACGGAGACCCGGGGCTTCGAGGGGGCAGCGGAAGCGCGTGCGGCGATCGTTCGCGCCATGAAGGCCTACCAGACACGGTTTCCGACCTGATGTCTGCCCGAACGCGTGAGCGGCTGCGCCAGGCGCTTGCCACCTGCCTCACTCTCGGCCTGCTGGTGGCTGGGGCGTCGCACGGCTTGTCCGGACCTTCACCCGCGTCGGCGGCTGCCGCGACACAGCACTCGTCGCACCACTCGCCGCCCCAGGATCGCGCTCCCGCTCGTCACCACAACCAGTGTTGCGATCTCTGCACCGTCCACTGCGCCTCGCACCTCGGCCCCGTGCGGATCGTGGCGCTTGCTGCAAACATTTCGCTCGTGGTTGCATTCCGCGTCGTCGGGGCCTATCGAGTCCGCCCCATCTCCCGCATTCGATATCACCTTCCACCATCTCAGGCCCCTCCCGCACTCCTCGGCTGACCGATTTCACCTGCGCACCACCGGTGCGCTGGTCCAACATCGTCCCCTCGAGGAGAGCGTATGTTCTTTCTGCTTGTATTGGCAGCGTTTCTGCTGCTTCCGGTCTGCCTGCCGGCCCAACAGGATTCTGTGCATCAACATGGAGATTCGCTGAGCCGCCAACCCCATAAACTGCGCGAGATCACGGTCACGACTACGCCGGTGCCCCGTCACGATCCTCGGACCGCGGTCCAGGTTGAGAGAGATGAATTCCTCCGCGCGCCCGCCATCAACACCTACGACGCGCTCCGCCAAACCGCAGGCTTGGAGGTCCACGACCAGGGACAGGGCCCGGGCTTCGCGTCCGATGCTGCCCTTCGGGGCTTCAGCTCGGACCATTCCACCGATCTGGCGCTCTGGGTAGATGGCGTGCCCATGAACGAGCCGGTCAATGGGCATGCGGAGGGGTATAACGATTGGAGCGTTCTGTTTCCCCAGGCGGTTCGCGACATTACCGTCACTGCCGGACCCACCAGTCCGCTGTTCGGGAATTTTGCTTTGGCAGGGGCAGTGAACGTGCGGACCCTCGAGCGAATGAAGGGAACGTCTGGGGACCTGAGCGGCGGCTCGAATGGTCGTCTCGATGGCAGCATTCTCAGCGGATTCGATGGCGACCACAGCGGAGGAGTCTTTGGCCTCCGCGGCGTCCGCGAAGATGGCTGGCGGCCGCACAGCGGCTACCAGCTGGGTCAGGCCCACGCCAGGGTGGTGCGTGATCTTTCCGAGACCGCCACAATAGACGCGGGCGTCGAGCTCTATGGAGCCGGCTGGGATTCCCCCGGGTTCCTTACGGTGGACCAGTTCAACCGGGGGACATTCGACAGCGTCTCCAATCCAACCGACGGCGGATTCAAGCGCC
>JBDTUV010000088.1:0-8768 GCA_040007575.1 Gemmatimonadales bacterium | reverse complement strand
CACCGGGACCGAGTCGGTCCGCTACACCAACAACTCGCCCGATACGCTCCGCTTCATCTGGATGCAGCTGGATCAGAATCTCTTCCGACCGGGCAGCACCGGGTCACTGCTGTTCGCCTCCGAGAGCCGGTTCGGCGGCGCGGGATTCAAGGGAGGATTCGAGCTAGAGCGGCTGGCGCAATGCGTGGAGGCAGCGGGGCAGGCGGGCAGCGGGGCAGCAAAAAGAAGAAAGGCGAAAGTCAAACCGCCGGCGGATCGAGAATCACCCGCGCTCCTGCCCCCCTGTCCCGCTGCCCTGCTGAAGACTCGCGTCGATGACACCATGATGTACGTCGATCTGGTCCGTCCCATCCCACCGGGCGGCACGACGACGTTCGAGCTCGACTATGGGTTCAACGTGCCTGAGCACGGCGCCGACCGGATGGGCAGGGACGGAAGCCTGTATGAGATCGCCCAGTGGTATCCACGAATGGCGGTCTACGACGACATGCACGGCTGGAACACCGACCAGTACCTTGGGCAGGGTGAGTTCTACCTGGAGTACGGCGACATCGACTATGAGGTCACCCTGCCGGCGGGCTACATCGTCGCCGGAACCGGTGTGCTTCAAAACCCGGCCGACGTTCTCACCGCCACCCAGCGGGAACGGCTCGCCAACGCGCTCAAGGCCGACACCACCATTCAAATCGTGACCGAGCCCGAGCTCCGCTCCGGGACTGCGCGCCCGGCACGGCAGGGATCGCTCACCTGGCGCTTCCGGGCGAGCAACGTCCGTGATGCGGCCTGGGCCGCCTCCCCCGAGTATCTGTGGGATGCCACCAGCTGGGAGGGAGTCCTGGCTCAGGCGTACTACCGTCCGTCGGCCGTCGAGACCTGGAGGGACGCGGCCCGGATGAGCCGCTACTCGATCAAGGAATACAGCACCCGCTGGCTCCGCTACCCCTATCCGCAGATCTCGGCGGTGGAAGGCCCCGTCTCCGGCATGGAGTACCCCATGCTCGCCATGGAGGCGAAGGGCCAGGACGGCCCAGGCCTGTTCGCGGTGGTGACGCATGAGATCGGGCACAATTGGTATCCGATGATCGTGGGCTCGGATGAGCGGCGGTACGCCTGGATGGACGAGGGCTTCAACACCTTCATCAACACCTTCGCCGAAGAAGGGTTCTGGAATCGGGACGATTCCGAGGTTCGGAAGCGGGAGCGGGAGCTGGTGATCAAGGTGGATCAGACGCCGACTGCCCAGCCGATCATGACGCCAGCCAACCGGTACAAGACTCGTGAAAACCTTCTCAGCCTGGCCTACATAAAGCCGTCGATCGTACTGCTCACGCTGCGGGACAAGGTGCTCCTTCCCGCGGTCTTCGACAGTGCCTTTCGCGAGTACACCCGCCGCTGGTCGTTCAAGCACCCCAAGCCCGCCGACTTCTTCCGCACCGTGGAAGCGGTGTCGGGACGCGATCTCAGCTGGTTCTGGCGCGGCTTCTTCTACACCACGGCGGCGCTCGACCAGTCAGTCGAGACGGTCAAGCAAAGCGAGGGAACAACCCAGATAACTCTGGCCAACCTGGGGGACGCAGTCATGCCGGTTGAGCTCGAGCTGGGTTTCGATGACGGAACAACGGAGCTGGTAAAGCTGCCGGTCGAGATCTGGTATGGCGGCGACCGCTACGTCTACGAGAACCGTTCCGGCAAGCCGATCGTCAGCGCGCAGGTGAACCCTGATGGCACCTTCCCGGACGCCATCCCCACGAACGACGCCTGGAGGCGCCAGGGTTCTGACGCTCGACCCGAACCAGCGAAGACATCGACCGCAGATGAGCGGAGGTAGGCGGGTGATCTGGAAACCACTGATGCGACTCGTAGCCGCCCTTTTGATTTGTCTACCAGCCTCATCGCTCGCTGCCCAGCAAGCCGACATTGGACAGAGCCCGGATGAGAGCACCCGAGCCTTGGGCGACGTATCCCCATTCCGGCGGCTCGATCTTCCCACGCCAAACACGATTCGGACCGGGTCCGGGGCGCCGGGACCGGATTACTGGCAGCAGCGGGTGGACTACGTCATCCGCGCCTCGCTCGACACCGTGGGCCGGCGGGTGACCGGCGAGGAGCGTATCACCTACACCAACAACTCGCCCGACACACTGCGCTACCTCTGGCTTCAGCTGGACCAGAACCTCTTCAACGGCTCGAGCCGGGGCTACCGCCTGTTCGAACAGGATTCGCGCTTCGGCACCCGCGGGGCTGAAGGGGGCGTGACCCTCACCCGGGTTGCCCAGCCGTCGCTGCCGGCGCGGAAGGGGCGGGCTGCCGTTCCAGCCTCGCCGCTCAAGTACCTGGTCAACGGAACGTTGATGAAGGTGGACCTCCCCCGTGCCCTCCCGCCGCGGGGACAGCAGGTGCTGGAGATCGCCTGGTCGTTTCCATTCGGCCCCAACAGCAACCGGATGGGTGTCGAGCTGATCGATGGGAGCTACGTCTACGAGGTCGCGCAGTGGTACCCGCGCCTGGCGGTCTACGACGATGTGCGAGGGTGGAACACGGAGCAATACCTGGGACAAGGCGAGTTCTATCTCGAGTACGGCAGCTTCGATGTGAGCCTTGCGGTGCCGGCCAACATGCTGGTGGCGGCCACGGGCACACTGCAAAATCCCACCCAGGTCCTCACCGCCACCCAGCGCGCTCGTCTCAACCGCGCCCGGGCGACCGACTCGACCGTGATCATTCGGGGGCCGGACGAGATCGCTGATCCGGCCTCCCGGCCGCCTTCGCCGTCGGGTACCCTCACCTGGCGATTCACCGCCGACAGCGTTCGTGATTTCGCCTGGGCGACGGCGCGCCATTTCGTGTGGGACGCGGCCCGAGCCAACGGTGGACAGACGTTGGCGATGAGCTACTACCCGCCGTCGGCGGCGCCGGTCTGGAACCAGTCCACGCAATATGTCCGCTTCGCGGTCGACAACTACTCCCGCTGGTACCGCTATCCCTACCCTGTCGCGATCAATGTGAACGGCATCGAGGGTGGGATGGAGTATCCCATGATCGTGTTCTGCCACAACCGGACCGACCCCCAGGCGCTCTTCAGCGTCACCGACCACGAGATCGGCCATACCTGGTTCCCCATGATCGTGGGCAGCAACGAACGGCTCTACGGCTGGATGGACGAAGGCTTCAATACCTTCATGAACCGGTACAACTGGGACAAGAAGTATCCCGGCGCGTACAACCGCCGCGGCGACCCAGGCATCTATATCCCCTTTGCGCTCTCCGGCAAGGAGGAGCCAATCATGACCCCGCCCGACCGGATAAGGGGGAGCCTCAGCACTACTGCCTACACCAAACCCGGACTGGGCCTCATCCTGCTGCGGGACCGCATCATCGGGACGGAGCGGTTCGATCCGGCCTTCAAGCAGTACATCGATCACTGGGCTTACAAGCACCCTACCCCGGCCGATTTCTTCCGCAGCATCGAGGACGGCACGGGTGAGGACCTGAGCTGGTTCTGGCGCTCATGGTTCTACACCACGGAGGCGTTAGACCAGGCGGTAGACTCGGTTGCCTCTGACTCCGGCAGCGTCGCGTCCCGGATCTTCCTGAGGAATGCCGGCGCCATGCCGATGCCGGTCGAGCTCGAGCTGGTCATGGACGACGGGACCACGCAACAGATGAGCCTCCCGGTGGAGGTCTGGTACGGTGGGGACCGCTACAACGTGTTGGTGCCGGAGGCGAAGAAGGTCGTCCGGGTGACGATCGACCCGAAGAGGCTCTATCCGGATGTGCGGCGGGAGAACAACGTCTGGAGCGCGAGGCCCCTCAGTACGACCTCACCAGCGGGAAGCACCAGCCAGTAGAGAAGATCCTTCGCGGAGCCTGCCCTGAGCGCAGCGAATGGGCTCAGGATGACAACCGGGTGTTCGATTCACTCGGTTGTCAGCTGCCACAAGCCGCTCAGCATGTCGATCGCGTACAGAAATCCGTTGGCGAGCTGCACGCCCCAAGTAAAGGTGTTTCCCGCCCCGCCCAGGCGTAGCTGGCCAAGCACGCGGTTCTTCAGGTCCCCTGCCAAGGTGCCGGACACATCCAGGGCCACGACGCCGCCGTTGTAGTACGCCGCGTACAGGATCTGCTTCTGCTCATCCATCCAGAAGTTGTGGGTGCCGGCCCCGTTAAGATGGTAAAAGGCCACCTCCCGGGGGTTCGCCAGATCGGATACGTCCACCACGTGAATGTCGCCGCTCGCGAGCGAGCCGATGTTGGCCGGACCCTCCTGGCCCACGAACAGGTAGCGCCGCTCGCTCGTCACTGGATTGTGAAACCACCAGCCGTTGTGGGCCGCCGGACTGCCAGCGTCGGCGTCTCCGGTAACTACCCGGCTGACTTCCACGGGCGCGGAGGGCGATCCTCCCCGGATGCCATTGCCGACGTCATAGATGATCACTCCCGTGTCCCAGGCGAATACGAAGGCCAGTCCGTCACGCACGAAGGTATCGTGAATGCCGTAGTTCGGGGGAATATCGACGGTCGCCACCAGGGACATGTTGGCGGGATCCGTCACATCGTAGATGAGGAGCGCCGGATCGAAAGGGTCGCGGGCCGCGAACGCGTAACGCCGGCCGCCGATCTCGCCAAAGGTGGCGGTGTGGATCCCGTTCAAGACCAGATCGTGATCGAGGGGCGTCGGCTTGGCCGGATCGGCCAATGAATAGAGATAGAGTCCGGAGTTGTTCCCGGACTCGGCACCGAACATCAGCACCCGTCCATCGGAGCTCACTTCGACGTCACTGATGGTGTTGATGTTGGAGATCTTGATCGAGTCCACCAGCGTCGGCGCTCCGGCCGGATCCAGAGACCAGATCTTGAGCACGTTCCCGACCCGTCCCGCTCGGGACAGGCCGCCCCAGGTGCCGGTATAGGCGTAGCTGCCATGAATCCACAGGTCCGAACTGTACCGTTCGGGGACGTTGTTGCCTCCCCCGACAACCGTGAGCTGGAAGCCCGGAGGAGGGGGAGGAGGCGGCGGTGGCGGTGGCGGCGGTGGCGGCGGAGGCGCAGCCGTGGCCGTCTCTCTGAACACCACCGGCGATCCTTGCAGCTGGCCGGACTGCGCCTGTACCTGCTGTTCTCCCTCAGCGGGACCGAGCGTGAACTGGGTCGTTGCCACCCCGTCGGTGTTGGTGGTGGATGAGGCCGGCGATACCGTTCCCCCGCCGGTCAGCACCGACCAGGTCACCTCGACGCCGGCCACTGGATTGCCCGAGGCGTCGGTCACGAGGATGCTCAACGGCAAGGGAAGCGCGCTGCCCGGCGCACCGCTCTGTGCGGTACCGCCAGTGGACGCCATCTGTGTAGGGACGGGTTCCGGCTGCAGCCGGCCATTGTCGCCACTGGAGCAGGCCAGGAATGGCAGCAGAAGCAGGGCGGTCAGTGTGGACCTAGTGGTCATGGTGCTCATGTTGCTTCATTGCCGAGTGGGCTGCTGTGTCCTGCGCCACGCCGTAGCGCCCCATTCGATGCATCGGCATGCCCAGGTCGAGGCTCACGCCGACGCTGATGGACCAGAACGAGGTCTTTCCGTAGAACGATCCAGGGTCAAACAGCCCGCCGCCGACGTTACGTACCCCGCCGAAAGACAGCTCCACCAGGGGCTCCGCGCGCACCGACTGCCAGGCGGGTAACCCCCCGAACGCGTAGCCCAGGGTATGGATCGTCCAGCGGCTGATGCCGACTATCGAGTTCTCCAGATGGGGCCGGCGCGAGCGGGTGGGCGTGACGCGCTCTTCCTCGGGGCGGTCGGTCTGCTCGAACCGGTAATGGAGACGACTAGGTCCCACGGTCCATGCACCCTCCGCTAGGACGCTGCGAAAGACGAAGAACCCATTGGCTTCCGAGGTCCGGGCCCACTCGGCAAGGCCGTAGACCGGGAAGCCCTGCACCGTCCCATCCCAGCGCCCCGACACGCTCCACTTGCTCTGGTCGGTTCCTGATCCTGGACGATGCTCGGGCGAGTGGACCCGGGCACGGGAGCCTTGCAGCTCGAGCTGGGAAGTCGGAAAGACGGTGAGCCTGCCTGCCCAGGAATCGCCAAACCGGCCGACCCTGGGCCACTGACCCGGACGCTCAGGCTCGTCGCCATTGAACAGGCCGCCCTCCAGCATCACGAGTCCGGCCCGCACGCCGGCCACCGCGATGGCCCGCTCTAGAATCTGAGCCAGGTGGTGATTCACCGGATAGCGCAGCGGCGGGCGCGACATCGGATCGTCGGTGCCGAACGGGGCGAATCCCTTCCCAGCGGCAAGGGATACGCTGGCACCCTTATCGAGCTCGCCCAGCAGGTCGTCGAACAAGAGTACCAGCTCGTGGACGTAGGTGTGGGGGTGGCGCCGGTCGATGAACCCTTCCCCCCAGGCGCCCGGAGTGAGCTCACCATCAGGGATGGACAGGCCTTCGAGGTTCAAAGTGGCCAGCAGGCGAAGGCGGTTCGAGAGAGCGCCCACGTGAGCCATGATTGTTGGCTGCACCAGCCGTACCTCACCCAGTGAGCGGCCGTTGGGCACCGGATCGACGCGGGTGTAGAGGGCGACGCCGTGGGCACCGAGCCGGATCCAAGGCGCGGACTGGGCGCGGGCACTACAGGGGAGCAGAATGGCTAAGACGGCTGTCATCCTGAGCCCATTCGCTGCGCTCAGGGCAAGCTCCGCGAAGGATCTCTCGCGGGTAGGAATCAGTCGGCCTTGGCTACGGCTCCGCGCCCCTGGGAGAGGCTGGCCTTGAGGAAGTCACGGTTCATCCGGGTAATCGTGTCGATGCTGATCTCCTTCGGGCAGGCTTCCTGGCACTCGCCGTAGAGGGTGCAGCCCCCGAAGTGCTCGATGTCCATCTGCGCCACCATCCGAAGCGCGCGCCGGTACCGTTCCGGTTGCCCCTGCGGCAATAGTCCGAGATGGCTGAGCTTGGACGCGGTGAACAGGGACGCCGATCCGTTCGGGCAGGCCGCGACGCAGGCCCCGCACCCGATGCACTGGGCCGCGTCCATGGCCGTGTCCACGGTTTCCTTCGGAATCAGAATGGTGTTGGCGTCCTGCGCGCCGCCGGTAGGTGCGGTGATAAAGCCGCCCGCCTGGATGATGCGGTCCAGCGCGCCCCGATCGACCACCAGGTCCTTGACGATCGGAAAAGCCCGGGCGCGCCAGGGCTCGACGTAGATGGTGTCGCCGTCCTTGAAGCTCCGCATGTGCAGCTGGCAGGTGGCGGTTCCCCGCATGGGACCGTGGGCCACCCCGTTGATCATCAGGCTGCAGGCACCACAGATTCCCTCACGGCAGTCGTGATCGAACGCGATGGGGACCTCCCCGCGCTGCATCAGCTGCTCGTTGAGCACATCGAGCATCTCGAGGAACGACATGTCGGGACTGATGTCCCGGGTCTCGTACTCGACCAGCCGTCCTTGGGCCGCGGGGCCGGGTTGGCGCCAGATTCGGAGTGTGATATTCATTTCGCGTCCTTAGGAGGTCCAGGGTCTAGAGTCTAGGGTCGAAGGTCTGAACGTTCGCAGACCCTTGACTCTCGACTCTCGACCATCACTTGTAGCTCCTCTGCGCCAGCTGGACATACTCAAACCCGAGCGGCTCCCGGTGCAGCCGCTCGGGCTTGTTGGGTTCGAGGTACTCCCAGGCAGCTACGTAGGCAAAGAGCTCGTCGTTGCGAAGCGCCTCGCCATCCTCCGTCTGATGCTCCTCCCGGAAGTGGCCGCCGCAGGACTCCTCCCGGTGGAGTGCGTCCAGGCACATGAGCTCCCCCAGCTCCAGGAAATCCGCCACCCGGCCGGCCTTCTCCAGCGCCTGGTTCAGCTCGGCATCGCTGCCGGGGACGTTTACGTTGCGCCAGAACTCGGCCCGCAGCTCCGGGATCAGCTTGAGCGCCCTCCGAAGGCCGATGGCGTTCCTGGCCATGCCGCAGTGGTCCCACATGATCTTGCCCAGCTCGCGGTGGAACGAGTCCACCGTTCGTTTGCCGTTTACGGCCAGGAGCTTCCTGGTGTTCTCCGCCACGTCCTTTTCGACTCGGCGGACCTCCGGGTGATCGGGGTCGATTCTGGCCGGCTTCGCCGAGGCCAGATAGTCACCGATCGTCGCGGGCAAGACGAAATACCCATCGGCCAGTCCCTGCATTAGCGCGCTGGCGCCGAGCCGGTTGGCCCCATGGTCCGAGAAGTTAGCTTCGCCGATCACGTGCAACCCGGGAATGGTGCTCATCAGATTGTAGTCCACCCAGAGCCCGCCCATCGTGTAGTGCACGGCGGGGTAGATCCGCATCGGCGCCTCGAACGGATTCTCGTCGGTGATCCGCTGATACATCTCGAACAGGTTGCCATACCGATCCCGGATCGTCTGCTCTCCCAGCCGCCTGATGGCATCGGCGAAGTCCAGGTACACGCCCAGGCCAGTCTCTCCGACACCGAGCCCCTGGTCGCAGGCTTCCTTCGCCGCGCGGGAGGCGATGTCCCGGGGAGCGAGGTTGCCGAAGCTGGGATACTTCCGCTCGAGATAGTAGTCCCGCTCATTCTCCGGGATCCGGTCCGGGCGGCGTTTGTCGCCCTGCTTCTTGGGAACCCAGACCCGGCCGTCGTTGCGGAGCGACTCGCTCATCAGGGTGAGCTTCGACTGGTACTCGCCACTCACCGGAATGCAGGTCGGATGAATCTGGGTAAAGCAGGGATTGGCAAAAGCGGCGCCGCGCTTGTGCGCCCGCCAGATGGCGGTGGCGTTGGAGCC
>JBDTUV010000087.1:0-8794 GCA_040007575.1 Gemmatimonadales bacterium | reverse complement strand
CCGGCTGGTGCCCCGCCGACCACACTGTACCCGTGGTCAGGTCCTTGACGTAGAGGGTGAACTCCTCGGCTCCCGAGGTGTCAACCGAGTAGGCGAGGAGCCGATGGTCCGGGCTTACCTCGCTCACGCCGATCTTGAAATAGGCGTGGTTGGCGGCCAGTGGATTCTGGTCGAGCAGGATCTCCTCAGGAGCGTCGAGGCTGCCGCGTCTCCGACAGAGGATCGGATACTGTCCGCCTGCTTCGGTTCGCGTGTAGTAGAAGTAGTCATCCACCCGTTCAGGTACCGACAGATCGGTTTCCTTGATCCTCCCCCGCATCTCCTGGTAGAGCTGCTCCTGCAGTGCCTCCGTATGCCGCATGACGGCACCGGTGTAACGATTTTCGGCGTCGAGATAGGCGATCACTTCGGGATCGCTGCGGTCCCGGAGCCAGAAGTACTCATCGGTCCGGGTCTCTCCGTGAAGCGTGTGAACTCGGCGCTCGACCCGGGCAACCGGAGGCACCAACTCCGCGTCGAGCTGACGTGGGAGTCTGTCCACCTCCTGATAGCTGATTGGTCGAGCGGTGGGAGGATGCAGCGATGCCAGGGTACGGCGGGGGTTAGACGGCATTGCGGTTTTTCTATTCCTGGCAACTGGTGGGTCCACCCGACGGGTGGTCAGCGGACCCCAAAGTAGGTCCTGGGGGGTGAATTACGACCCCCCAGAGCGCCAAGTCAAGTGTGTTGTAAGTGCTTATAGTACAGGAAGTTAGGTGCGCGTTCGTAACGGACGGCCAAGCCCGGATTTCATGCCCACGCGAGGGGAGCCGTGGATCTTCGGCTCCCACCTAGACATACGAGCCCTCGACTCTCCTCAACTGATTCTGCGCTGGCTTTGCTCGCCTAGCGGCAGCCTCGTATCTCCTTACGCTCCACGAAGCTCAAGCTCTTGGCGTCGGCGGCAGGCACGACGACCACATCGACCGGCTGGGTCAAGGAGGCGCTGGTCACGCAGTTCGGGCCCGGGGTCCGCTCCACCACCTCAACCGTTAGCTGGCCGTCTGAACGAGTGACCCGGTCAACCGCGATCTCGTAGCCGCCGGTCGGTCGCTGACCCGCAGCGACGGCTACGACGACATCGTGGTTGAAGTCCACCGACGGCCGCTCGCCCACTCCCAGCTCCGACCAGAACTGGTCCCAGCCGTTGGCGTCCCGAATAACCAGCCGACGGGATTCGCCGATGCCGGTGCGGGTCCATTGGCCCAGGCGCCGGATGTCCAGGATGCGGTTGTTGCCATACGCTGAGTAGCCCTGCTCGGAGGGGGCAGCAGTAGAAACGGTGTCTGACGACGATGCCGGCGCGGTCGCCGTCGCCGGCGCGGTCGCCGTATCGGATGATGGGGTGGGGGCCAGCGCCACGGGCTCGCTTGCAGGTGCGTCTCCGGCCTCGGACACGCGTATGGAACGACCGGCGCCACAGCCAATCAGAGCCGCGATCGGAATGAGCAATGCGAACCGAGGAGGAACCATGGGTGCTCCGTTATCTGTCATGTGGGTTGGTAGTTCTCCTTCCAAACAAGCTAAGCAATAGTGCCTGTCGCCGCGGACGACGGCGTCTCCTGGCGAGTGTGATCTGGATCACAGTGGGATCAAGGTCACAGCCCGGAAGGGTGGGGGTGGTTAGGGTGCACCCGGCTTAACCAACATCAACTTGCGTTCGCCAGCAGTGGGGGCGTGCACTTACACACAAACCGAGGCTGCTTATGACGAATCTCAGAGGATTTTACACCGGCCTGCTGGCCGGCGGCGCAGTACTTCTTGCGGGGGCCTGCAAGAACACCCGCGATACCGGTGCGGTGAGCACCAAGACGGCGGAAGGCACCTCCACTGCCCCCGCTGCTGAAATGGCCGAGAACAAGGATGTCGCGTTGGTGCGGGTCATCAACGCCATCCCGGCGGGTGGTCCCGTCACGATTCTGGCCGGCGACAGCGCGGCTTTCTCCGGCGTGGACTACAAGACGGCTACCCCGTTCCGCGAGATCCGGGACGACCGCTTCAACTTCAAGCTCGGCTCGGCCGAACACCCGCTGGCTGAGAATCGCGAGAACCTGAATGGCGGCGGCCATTACACGATTGTCGCCATGCCTGACGCCGGCGGGGCCGACAAGCGGAACCTGCGTGTGCTCGATGATGACCTGAAGCCGGTGGCACCAGAGAAGGCCAGGGTTCGGGTGATCAACGCCGTACCGGGAGACCTGGAGATCAGCGTCTTCGTCCGGGGGCGTGAAGATGCGCTGTTCGACGGCGTAAACTTCAAGAGCGAGGCAGGCTGGGACGAAATCGACCCGGTGGCCGGCACGCTCGAGATCCGGCCGGAAGGCAAGAAGAACGTTCTGGCCAGCCTACCCAACGTGAAGTTGGAGGGTGGTAAGAGCTACACCTTCGTCGTTGCAGGTGCGCCGGCCAAGCCCACGATCATTAAGGTCGAGGACAACGTCGCCAAGAGCAGCATGTAGCGGAAAAGTTGGGAAGGACGGGAAGTCGGGAAGGGATACCAACTCTCTTCCCGCTTTTTCTTTGCCTCCCGCCCCTCCTGTCCTTCCCGCCTTTCCCGTCCTCTCTTTACGTCCGCGCTTTCAGGCCGCATCATATCCCCGTCTCGCACAGCCTTCCCGCGCAGGTGCCCTCAAGGAGATCGCGATGAACCTCGTCGAACGCGTCAAGCGGATCCTGTTGTCCCCCCAGACCGAGTGGGAAGTCATCGACGCTGAGCCGACGACTCCAGCCGAGTTGTATACCCGATACATCGTTCTTCTCGCGGCCATTGGCCCGGTGTCCCAGCTCATCGGGTTCTCAGTATTCGGCTTCATGGGCTACCGGGTCCCGATCGGCACGGCCATCACGTATGCGCTCGCCACCTACATCCTGACTTTGATCGGCACCTACGTCCTGGCGCTGGTCATCGATGCGCTATCTCCCAGTTTCGGTGGAAAGCGCAGCCAGATTCAGGCGCTCAAGGTTGCGGCCTACTCGAGCACGGCGACCTGGGTCGCCGGAATCTTCGCGCTGATTCCGGCGCTCTCGGTCCTCAGCATCGTCGGGCTGTACAGCCTATACCTTCTGTACCTGGGGCTGCCGACGCTGATGAAAGCACCCAAGGAAAAGGCGTTGGGCTACACGGTCGTGGTGATCGTCGCCGCCATCGTCATCTTCGTCGCCATTGGGACCGTTGCCGGCCGATTCATGATGGTTCCCACCGTTGGGATGAACATGCCCTAACGAGTTACTGGTCAACGGCCTCGCTCCCCCGGGGCGAGGTCGTTGACCCTTCCAGGCGACTTGGATCACATCCCTACCGGCAGCATGGGGGTAAGATTCGCCTATTGTGTCGTCATGTGGACCGTAAACCGAGGATCGTCCGATGACTCGTCGTTCAGCCTTTAAGCCTTTGCGTCTTCCTGCTTTCGCGCTCTTTCCCACCTTATTGGTTGTGGGTCTCGGCGCCGGCCTGGCGGCTGGTCCCCTGGGCTGTGCGCGCAACCCTGTCACTGGCAAGAGCGAGCTGTCTCTGGTTTCCGAGTCTCAGGAGATCCAGATGGGCAAGCAGGGTGCGCAGGAGGTGGCTCAGACGATCGGCTTGTATGACGATGCCAACGCCCAAGCCTACGTCGCCGAGATTGGAAAGCGGATGGCAGCGGAATCTGAACGACCCAATCTGCCCTGGGAGTTCCATGTGGTGGACGACGCCTCGGTCAACGCGTTCGCGATTCCTGGAGGGTTCATCTACGTGACGCGTGGGCTGATGGGCACCATCAATACCGAGGCGGAGTTCGCCACGGTCGTCGGGCACGAGATCGCACACGTCACCAACCGTCATTCAGTTCAACAGATCAGCAAGGCTCAGCTGGCCCAGCTCGGCCTGGGTATAGGCAGCATTCTCTCCTCGGACATCGCCAAGTTCGGCCAGCTGGCTGGAGCGGGGCTCAGCCTGCTCTTCCTGAAGTACAGCCGGGACGCGGAGAACCAGGCCGACCAGGGAGGCTTCCGCTATGCGCTGGGGCAGAACTACGACGTCCGAGAAATGCCGAAGGTGTTTCAGACTCTGGGCCGGATCAGCGAGACCGGGGGTGGTGGGAGGCTGCCTGAGTGGCTTGCAACCCATCCTGATCCCGGCAACCGGATCAAGCACATCCAACAGATGCTCGACACGGTGCCCCTGGATCAGAGAAAACTCATTGTCGACCGGGAAGATTATCTTCGCCACGTCCAGGGCATGACGTTCGGCGAAGATCCGCGTCAGGGGTACTTCGAGGGGAACACCTTCTACCACCCGAAGATGCGGTTTCAGCTGAAATTCGCCGACGGGTGGAAAAAGCAGAACCTGCCCCAGGCGGTAGTCGCCGTCAGTCCCAACGAGGATGCGATCGTCCAGCTTGCACTGGCGGGCCAGACCCCGCCGGATCAGGCTGCGAGACAGTTCCTCTCGCAGGAGGGAGTCCAGGCGGGGAATGCCTCCCGGACCAGCATCAACGGCCTACCGGCTGCCTCGAGCTACTTCCAGGCTCAAACCCAGCAGGGACAGATTGAGGGCATCGTCTCGTTCATTTCATACGGCGGACAGACCTTCGGGTTGATGGGCTATACCCCGGCAGGAAAGCTGGGCTCCTATGACCAGGTCTTTCAGAGCACCATTCGCAGCTTCAGCGAGCTTCGCGACCAGTCCAAGATCAATGTCCAACCAGCGCGGGTCGAGCTGGTGAGGGCGCCCCGGCAGATGACGCTGGACCAGTTCAACGCTCAGTATCCGTCCTCCATTCCGATCGAGCAGGTAGCAATCATCAACGAGCTGGATGGGCCTCAATCCGTGATTCCCGCTGGGCAGATGGTGAAGCGGGTTGTAGGGGGGCTAAAGGCAAAATCGTCCTGATACGCTCGAAGACCCCGTGCCACATGGCACGGGTGAGCCGGCCCGTATTGGTATTCTGCCTGCTCGGGTGAAAGGAAGAGATTAGCACGGTACCGTCCGGCAGTTGCGTTTCCTCCCCGTGCGCGAAGCGCGGCCGTTGACGTACGCCGAGCTGCTCCCACCATCCGGCCGCACGCAGCCAGTGTTCCCAACCGATTCTTCCCAGCGTCAGCACAACGCGTACCGACCCTAACAGCACCAGCTCCGCCTCGAGATAGGGCCGGCATCGGTCGAGCTCCTCCCGCGTTGGCCGGTTATCCGGTGGCGCACAGCGTGCGGCGGCCGTGATGTAGCAGTCGGTCAGCACCAGGCCGTCAGCGCGGGAACGTGAGACCGGATGACTGGACCAGCCATACCGGTGTAGCGCGCCGTACAGCCAGTCGCCGCTCGCATCGCCGGTGAAGGGGCGACCGGTGCGATTGCTTCCGTGGGCTCCCGGTGCAAGACCCACCAACAGGAGCCGGGCGGTGGGATCGCCGAACCCCGGCACCGGACGGCCCCAATACTCCTCGTCGGAGAAGGCTCGCTTCCGTTTGAGGGATACGTCCCTGCAGTGCGCACGAAGCCGAGGGCAGAGCTCACAGGTGGTGATTCGGTCGTTGAGGAAGGAAAGCGACATGTCTACGAGCAGGGCTACGATACCCGCCGCGTCTTTCGCTTCATGAAGTCCATGAGGATGAACTGCCCCAGCGTCATGGTGTTGGTGAAGTAGGCCTTGCCCCGGCAGATCGACGCCACCTGCTTGACGAATTCTACCAGGCTCCGGTCGCGGGCCAGCATGAAGGTGTTGATCATAATGCCGCTACGGCGGCAGTTCGATACCTCGCGGTATGTGGCCTGAAGAATCTGCGGATCCAGTCCCATTGAGTTTACGTAGATCCGGCCGTCGGGCATGGTGAGGGCCGACGGCTTACCATCGGTGATCATGATGATCTGCCGCATGTCCTTCTTCTGTCCCAGCAGCAGCCGGCGCGCCAGCTTGAGGCCCTCGGCGGTATTGGTGTGATAGGGCCCCACCTGAGCCGTGGCCAGTGCGCTCAGTGGAATTTCCTCGGCCGAGTCATGAAACAGCACGACCCGCAGGCTGTCGCCCGGATACTGGGTGCGGATCAGGTGGGTCAACGCCAGCGCCACCTTCTTCGCCGGAGTGAATCGATCCTCACCATAGAGGATCATCGAGTGGGAGCAGTCCAGCATGAGCACTGTTGCCGCGGATGAGCGGTACTCGGACTGGCTCACCATCAGGTCGGTGTACTCAATGTTGAGCGGCACGCCCAGCCCTTCCCGAGCGATCGCGTTTGTCAGCGTGGCCGACACATCGAGGTTCAGCACATCTCCGAATTCGTATTGCTTGCTCACACCCTCCGCCTCGACGCCAGTGGCGAGGTACGGGGTGTCGTGGGCTCCGAAGCTGGACTTGCCAACGCTGCCGAGCAGGTTCTTGAGCGTCTTGTAGCCGAGAAAGTCGATGCCTTTTTCGGTCAGATTGAACTGCACCTGCTGGGCGGCCGAGTGGGCCTGGCCGCCGGGGCCAAACATGGACTGGTAGCCTTGAGGTACTTGCGGCGCCTGGCTGACGTTGAGGTAGCCCTCCTCCATGAGTCGCTGAACGATCTTGTCGAGCAGCTGGCTCAGCTCGCCCTCGATCTCGCGGTCTCGGGCCTGATCACCGGTTGACTCGCCCCTGAGAACCTTCAGCATGTCGGGAGTAAGCTGCCCCGAATCCATGAGGGCCTGAAGAATGGCCTGTCGCAGTGCGTCCAGCGAGCGCTCGCTCTCCCCCATGTCGTCGTGCCAGAACGACGGCGAATTCCCGGCGAATCCCGACTGTAGCAGAAAATCGCTCAGCTGGTCGAGGAGCCCCTGGAG
The DNA here is from genome assembly GCA_040007575.1 of Gemmatimonadales bacterium. Lineage (GTDB taxonomy): Bacteria > Gemmatimonadota > Gemmatimonadetes > Gemmatimonadales > GWC2-71-9 > CAVVWJ01. The sequence goes on along the minus strand of JBDTUV010000087.1, from coordinate 1,977 downwards.
ATTGACCGCGTCCGCGAGCTCGGGGTGGTATTTGGAGTAGGTGGTGAAGCGCATCTAGAAAGGTCTAGGGTCTAGTGTCTAAGGTCTAAGGTCTAGAATGGAGGTTAGCACCATTTGTATTGATAACGTCTTGGAGACTTGTTCACCATGGTGAACTCACCTGCACCCTCAATCCTCGACCCTGGACACTAGACTCTCGACCTTAGACCCTAGACCTTTCCGGCCGTGCTCCCCACCTCTCCTCGTGCGGTCTTTGCCGCTCTCCGGCACCGTAACTTCCGGCTCTTCCTGACCGGTCAGTTCATTTCTCTCTGCGGCACCTGGATGCAGACCATCGCCCAGGGCTGGCTTGTGCTGCATCTCACCAACTCGGCATTTGCAGTCGGGTTGGTCACGGCACTTGGATCGCTCCCGATCCTGCTGTTCACGCTTTATGGCGGGGTCATCGCAGATCGGGTCAACAAGCGCCGGTTCATCCTGGTGCTTCAGAGCCTGATGCTGCTGGAGGCGGTCACTCTGGGGGTCCTCACCGCCCTGGATCTCATCACGGTGCACTGGGTAATGGGGCTGGCGGTGTTCTTTGGCTTCCTCACCGCCTTCGAGGTGCCGGCGCGGCAGTCGTTCGTGGCCGAGATCGTGGATCGGGAAGACCTGATGAATGCCATAGCCCTGGGGTCGAGCGCATTTAATCTGGCCCGGGTGATCGGCCCTGCGATCGCCGGGGTGCTGATCGCCGCGCTGGGCCTACCGGCATGTTTCTTTGCCAACGCGGCCAGCTATCTGGCGGTGATCGCCAGCCTAGTGCGAATGCGGGTTCCAGACGCCAGAGTTCCGGCGCCTACTCCCCTGTGGACCGCCCTCCGGGAAGGGTTCGGTCATGTCTTCGGGAGGCGTTGGCCGAGGGCACTGGTTATCATCGTTACCACCTTCAGTATTTTCGGCTTCTCCTTCATGCCCCTCATGCCCGTATTTGCTCGTGATGCGCTGGGACTCGACGCCACCGGCTACGGGGTGATGGTTGCGTCCATCGGGATCGGGGCTTTGGCGGCCGCGTTTTTCATGGCGGCGTTCGGCGGCCGGGTGCGCCAGTCACGCCTCGTGCTCGGATCCTCCATCCTCTTCGGCGCGGTGCTCACCGCCGCCTCGCTGGCCCCGAATGTCTGGTCGGCGATGGTCCTCTTCACCCTCTGCGGCGGGGTGATGGCCCTCAGCGGCATCGCGGCGAATACCACGCTTCAGACCGAGGCACCAGATGAGCTGCGAGGCCGAGTGATGGGTTTCTACTCCTTCATGGTCCTGGGCTTGGCCCCGTTCGGATCGCTCCAGGCCGGCTGGGTCGCGGAACATTTCGGCGTGCGGGTCGCCTTTGCCGCGGGTGGCCTGGTTTGCCTGGTTGTCGCTTGCGGCGTGGCCTGGTGGATGGGGCGGGCAGTGCGCGAAAGACGGGAACTGCTGGGACAGGTGGCGGCGCTGGAACGGAGGGAGAGACGATGATCATCACGATATCCCGGCAGTACGGGGCCGGCGGTTCCGAGGTGGCTCGCCGAGTGGCGGCCGCGCTCGGCTGGCGGGTGGTCGACAACGAACTGGTCGAGGAGGTGGCGGCGCGGGCGGGGTTACTGCCCGCGGATGTGGCCGAACGGGAGGAGCGGGTACCCAGCTTTGCCGAGCGTCTAGCCCGCACCCTGGCCGCGTCCACGCCCGAGCTCTTCGCCGCGCAGGTACCGGGCGGCACGGTGCCGAAGCTGCAGGAAGTCGACCTGGTGCGCATCACGGAGACGGTGGTGGCCGAGGTGGCCGCCAAGGGGCGGGCCGTGCTCGTGGGCCGGGCCGCGCCTGCGGTCCTGGCGCGTGAACGAGATAGCATCCATGTCCAGCTGGTGGCTCCCCGGCCCTGGCGCATCCAGGCAGCTGCCGAGCGGCTCGGCGTGGATCCTCAAAGAGCTGCTGAGATTCTGGACGAGACCGACCGCACCC
>JBDTUV010000086.1:0-8816 GCA_040007575.1 Gemmatimonadales bacterium | reverse complement strand
TCGCTTCAGCAACACCCGCCCCAACACCCTTCGAGTCGCCGCCGATCTGCTCGAGACCGGCGTCGATCCCGAGCAGATCTATCTGGAGGTCTACGCCCGCGCGCCGGAGGGGCGTCCCCGCCTTTTCGCCGAGGCTCTGCAGACGCTGGTCGTCGAGCCCGAATACGGATTGGCCTGGGTTACCGTGCCTCCGGGCGCCATCGAGCGCCTCGGCGTGTCCTCCGACGATCTGGATGGGGTGGTCGAGTTTCCCCGTTCCATCGAGGGCGTCAGAATGGCTCTGCTGTTCCGGGAGATCTCCCAGGGCAGGGTGAAGGTGTCACTGCGTTCCGTGGGCAACGTGGATGTGGCCGCTTTCGCCAAGGCCTATGGTGGCGGAGGGCATACGAAGGCAGCCGGACTGTCGATCCTGGGCTCCATGGCAGAGGTCCAAGCCACGGTGCTGAAGGCCGCACGGGAGTATCTGGGGGGGAATGGGGGGTCGAGGGTCGATGGAGGGTCAAGGGTCTAGGGTCTAGGGTCTACGCTCGACTCTGACTCTAGACCCTAGACTCCCGTTATATTCCGACATAGCTACTAGGAATTCTCTCGACCAGCGACACATGGACACTATCGACCGAATCGAACGCACCCTCGACACCCTCCGCCCCTACATCGCCTCGCACCGGGGGCAGGTGGAGATCGTGGATTTCGACGAGCAGGATGGCACCCTTCTGCTGCGTCTGGGGGGCACCTGTCACGGCTGCGCGGCCTCGTCGATTACCCTGAAGCAGGGAATCGAGAGCAGGCTACGGGAGATGGTTCCAGAAGTGAAACAGGTGCAGGCGGTCTAGCGCCCTTGACGGAAACACTCGAAGCACGTGTCACGGCCGCCCTGGCCGGGATTCAGAATCCGCGGCTGGAGAACGATCTTCTCTCCGCAGGCATGATCCGCGACCTCAATGTCACCGAGGCGGGCAAGGTCACCTTCACCTTCCTGCTTGCCCCGGAAGACCCGGCAACGCTGGTGCGGTCGGCCCGCGCGGCGGTGGCTGCGGTCGCAGGGGTGCGGAAAGACGAGATCAAGATCAACGTCAGCAATCCGGCCGGTCCGGCCAAGACCACCCACGCACCACCCACCGGTCCGGGCGTCGCTACCCAGATGCCACCGGCACCGCAGCCCATGGACCAGCCGAACCTGGGAAAGATCCTCGCGATCTCCTCAGGCAAGGGCGGAGTGGGGAAGTCGACCATCGCAGCCAATCTCGCCATCGCACTGACCCAGGCTGGATTCCGGGTAGGTGTGATGGACGCGGACGTCTACGGCCCCAACATTCCGCGGATGTTCGGCGTGAACGACCGGCCTGCCGTCATCGGCGGCAAGATCCAGCCGCTCGAGGCCTACGGGGTGAAGCTGATGTCGCTCGGCCTGCTGATCGAGCGCGATGCGCCGGCCATCTGGCGGGGCCCGATCATCATGAAAATCATGAACCAGTTCCTCCGCGACGTAGACTGGGGCGAGTTGGACTATTTCATCGTGGATCTCCCTCCGGGGACTGGTGACGCCCAGCTCTCGCTGGTGCAAGGTACCCATGTGGCCGGCGCGGTCATCGTGACCACGCCTCAGGAAGTGGCCGTGGGCGATGCCCTGCGTGGCGCCAAGATGTTCGAGCGTGTCGGCGTGCCCGTGCTCGGGGTGGTGGAGAACATGAGCGGATTCACCGATCCTGAGACCGGTAAGCGCTTCGAGCTCTTTTCTTCCGGCGGCGGTCAGCGTCTGGCCGACGAGATCGGGGCTCCCCTACTGGGCACCGTACCCCTGCAGCCTCAGCTCGCTGCCCTGGCCGATGTCGGCGAGCCCATCCTGATCGCACAGCCCGATAGCCCTGCCGCTGTGAGCCTGCGCGAGATCGCCGACAGCCTGCAACAGAAGACCGCGGGGCGCAGGGCATCGCTGCCGATTCTACGAGGGTAAGAAGTGAATGGCGATCATCACCATCCTGACGGATTTCGGAAGCGCCGATCATTACGCAGCTGAGGTAAAGGGAGTGCTCCTAAGCTGCGCACCAGGGGTCACGCTGGTTGACGTCACCCACGGCATCCCCCCCGGTGATGTCCGATCGGCGGCATACGTCATCGGGCGCACCTGGCACCGCTTTCCGCCCGGCACAATTCACCTCGCGGTGGTGGATCCCGGGGTCGGCACCCCCCGCGCGGCGCTGGCGTTCGCGGCTCACCGCCACTTCTTCGTCGGGCCCGATAACGGAGTATTTACCCCGGTCATCCACGACGCCGAGGTGGAGGCCGTCGTGCTTCCCACTCCCGCAACGGCCTCGCCCACTTTCCATGGCAGAGACCTCTTCGCTCCGGCGGCCGCGGCCCTGGCGGATGGAGTGCCGCTGCACACTCTGGGACAGCCATTCCAGGGAGTCCCTGAACGCCTGGCGTATACCGCGCCGCACTACGAAGGGAAGACCGTGGTTGGCGAGGTGGTCTACGTCGATCGGTTTGGGAGTCTGGTTACCAACCTGACCTCGGAGCTGGTCCCGACGTACGCGAGGCTCGAGGTCGAGGATCTCGACCTCGGCCCGCTCCGGCTCACGTACAGCGACGTCACGGCTGGTGGGTTGCTGGCCTACGTCGGGTCCGGCGGCGCTATCGAGATCGCGGTTCGCAACGGCTCGGCCGCGCGCCGGTTGGGTGTAGGAGTAGGGGGGAGGGTTCGGGCTCGGTTAGGTTAGCCTGTCTCCTCAGTGCCGTTCGTTCCTTCGTGCTTCATCTTTGCCCGCGCGCGACGGAACTTCTCACCTAGCTGCAGCCCGAATCTCCACAGCTTCCGGATCAGCAGCACCGAGATGACCACCAGCACCAGGACGATCGCCCCCGTGAGCAGCGGGTGCTGTGCCGCCATCCACACCAGAAACACCGCCAGCCCATCCTCGAAAATGCTGAGGGCCCAGTTGCTCACCGGCTCCGGGCTGGTGTTGGCCGCCGCGCGAGCGCTGGCCTTGGCGCCGTGGGAGGTCAGCGCAACGCCGCCGGCCAGGAGCGCCGCGCCGATCTTGTACTCCTCGGGCACGTTGCCGAAGGCGCTGTAGGAGAGGACGGCCGCTGCCGGAGGGCGGATGAAGGTGTGCAGTGCGTCCCACGCGCTATCGACGTAGGGGATCTTGTCTGCGATGAACTCGACCAGGAAGAGCGTGATCGCCACGCCCAGGACGAGCGGGTGGGAGAGGACTTGTAGCGTGTCGGGCAGCTGAACCAGGCCAAACCGCTGCATCAGGCCCGCAGCCGCCACCGTGGCGTATACGTTGAGCCCGGAGGCGAACGAGGTACCGAGGGCAAAGCCGAGGGTCTCGAGCGGAGACATAAGATGAATCATATACTTGACCTCACCGGCCGCCAGAGATACCGTAGCTCTGCATTCCCTTCACCCATCCCGAGACAAGGTCACAGCGTATCGCGACGACCGTGAACGCCCTCGCCCGCTGGCCGCTGCTCGCACTTAGCCTGGTTTTCCTCGCCTGTGCTCCTACCCGTTTGCGCCGTACCGTCACGCCGCCATCGCAGGCCTCGACCCTCGACCAGAAGTCGCCCTACCTCAAGGCACACCTTCGATCCGGATACGTGTACCTGCTCGACTCCTGGCAGGTGGATACGTCGGGGACGCTCGTCATCGGCCGAGGGTCGCTGCTTACTCCCAATCGGTCCATCGAGAGCCAGGGGGAGTTCCGGCTGCCGGTAGACTCGGTGGCGCTCTTCGAGACCAATCTCCTGCACCGCGGTGGCGCCGTCACCGCGCTCTCTGTCATGACCGGGATCACGGCGGGGGTGACAGCGGCCTGCCTCACCAATCCCAAGACCTGTTTCGGCTCCTGCCCGACGTTTTACGTGGCGGACAGTGCCGGCTGGTTCCTGCAGGCCGAAGGCTTTTCCTCCAGTGTTGCGCCGGCACTCGAGGCGGTCGATGTCGACGCTCTGTATCGTGCACGGGTGACCGCCCGCGACTTCCAGCTGCACCTCAGAAACGAGGCCCTCGAGACCCATATCATCCGGTACGCAGATGTCCTCGCCATCCGGCGCCCGCCTGACGGCCGCGTCTTCCTGACCCCGGAGGGCCAGTTCCGGCCGGCAACTGGGCTGCAGCGCCCGGCGGCTTGCGCCGATGCCAGCGGCGACTGCGTCCCGGCGGTCGCGAGCTTCGACGGTCGGGAGCGGACCAGCCTTGCTGACTCCGTGGACCTCGCCACTCAGGAGGCTATCGATCTGGAGTTCGAGTCCGGTGTCCCGGGCGAGCGGGGGCTGATCATCACCTTCCGCCAGTCGTTGATGAGCACCTACCTGCTCTATCAGACCCTGGCGTATCTGGGCACCCAGGCCTCGGCGGCACTGGCTGCGCTGCCAACTGGAGGAAATGCCGCACGGGAGCAGGTCGATGGCGTGGGTCGGATGCTGGGCAGGATCGAGGTGCTGGTTCCCGCAGCGGAAGGCGGTTGGGTGCTCGCGGGAAGGGCCGGCGAGACCGGACCTCTCGGTCCGGACACGAAGGTGGTGCCCTTGCCGCGCACGGGCGAGGGGCCGATCCGTGTACGACTCCAGCTCACTCGTGGCCTCTGGCGGATCGACTACCTCGCACTCGCGCATCTGGGTGATCCGCTCCAGCCGGTGCGGGTACCACCGGCCCGCGTCGAGCGGGCTGGACGGGAGGATTCCGCCGCCTTACGCGCTTTGCTGGACACCGCCAAGTCGCTGGTAACCCTGCCGGGAGACGAGTACGACCTGATGTATCGGCTTCCTGCTCGCCCGAGAGAGTACGAGCTCTTCCTGGAGTCACGAGGCTACTACCTGGAATGGATGAGACGAGAGTGGCTGGCGGAGGAGAACCTGGCTTTGGCGACCCAGATCATCTTGGATCCAGCTAGCGCCCTGCGGAGGCTGGCTCCGGCGTTCAAGCGACAGGAGCCTGAGCTGGAACGGCTCTTCTGGAACAGCCGGTATGTTCTCCGCTAGGATGGCCCGCCGGCTGAGCCTGGGCATCGCGGTTGCCTGCGAAGGCTGCGCCCACAATTCGGCGCCGCAGGGTTGGCTGCCGAAGCCGGCCGAGGCTCAGGCCGCGGCCTACGGCGGCTGGATCGAGCTCAGTTACAAGCAGGCCACTGAGAAACGCGCGGATGGTGAGCTGATCGCGGTGAGTGCCGACACTGTGTGGCTGCTGGGCCTGGAACAGGCACTTGTCATCCCCACCGCCACAGTAAAGCAGGGGAAGCTCACGGCCTATGCCGCGCAGAAGGGTCCCGTGGCTTTGTGGACGGTGTTGGGGACGCTCTCAACCATCTCCAATGGTTGGTTCCTCATCTTTACGGCGCCGATGTGGATCGTCGGCGGCTCACTGTCAGTTGGGAGCGAGTCACGCGCGCCAGAGCGTAAGAGCCCGCAGCTCGGCTGGGAAGACCTTGCTTCCTACGCGAGATTTCCGCAGGGTATGCCGGAGGGCGTTGAGCTGAACACGTTGAAGGCAAAGACGGTGAGAAGTGAGAAGTAAGGCGGAAGAAAAGGAGGCGGAAGAAAAAGAGGCGGAAAGGGCGGACCGCTGTACCGACCGCCTCTGTATCGACCGCCTCTGTATGACCGCCTCTGTATCAACCGCCTTACCTCTCCTCCGCCCACTCTACATTCACCTCGCCCATGGCGGTCGTGAGGTCCAGGTCCAGCCGGTGCTCGGCGGCGTCATAGTTGGGCGAGACGAACGAATCCCCCCGTCGTAGCAAACCCGCGGACTCGAAGCGGGACAGAAACTTGGTCCTGGTCAGCCGGATGCCGACCCGCCGGGGCAGTCGCAGCGTGATCTCGCCCATCGCCATCTTGACTTCCACCCGCGCGCTGGAGCTCCAGACCCCGCCGAAGTCGAGGAGAATCTTTCCCATGCCGCCCTCGAATTCGATCTCCTCACACCGGCTGTTCCCCAGGCCGAAGACCGAGACCTCGGCAGCACCGGCACTGAACGCAGCATGGCGGCACCGCATGCCATTGGGACGGGAGAAGCGCACCGTCGCCCGACTGGCGCCGGTCTGGAGACCGAGATCGGAGATTCGCAGACCACCCAGCTCCAGGTCGGCATCCACCGCGCCGATGCTGAGGTCCAGCGCCAGATCCGCTCGAGGTGAGAGCGCGATCGTCGCCCGCTGCCTGAGCTGGTTTCGCGACACGACCCGCACGCCGCCCTGGCCCGCGGCCCGGAGCCCAAGGACCACCGTCCGGCTCGAGGCCTCGAAGTCGCTGACTGGCACGAAGCGGTCTTCGTCGTAGGAGAGATTCATGCGGTAGAGCTCGCCCGGCTGGCCGGGCTCTACCCGGAGGCTCCCGGCTCCATACTCGACCCGTGCATTCAGGCGGGCTTCTCCGTGCAGCTGCCGGAAGGTGGTGAATGGGCGCATGGTTTGCGCCTGGGCCGCGCCGGCCCACAGACACAACCCGAGTGTCACCGCTACCCGCACGCTCAAAGGCCTCGTGAGGGAGTCCGGGTGCCGGGCCGGCGGCCGGCGGGAACCCCGTACTGTGGCGTGGCCCAGAGATACTCGTCGGTGAGTGCTTCGGGCGGGAACAGACGGCCCGAGAAGTTCTCCTTGATACCGGCGCGGCTGAGCAGCGCAGCCCCGAACCCCGCCGTCCCCAACAGCCAGCTGATGAAGAATGCCGCGCCCCACACGATGCTTCCCGCTACCGGGACCCAGCCAAAGAGGGCCCAGGCCGCCCACAGACTGGCCAGAGCAATCAAACCCACGAGAAGGTAGCGATAGCTATTAGGCGACCCGATTACCACGCCCAGAGCCATGCGTCTCCGGGTGTAGGTCTCGCCCATGGCATGGGCGACTGCCAGGTACCCTCCGACCACGCCCACTACAACCAGCATGGCGAACACCGCGATGGCGAAAGGCAACAACAGGATTCCGGCGACGCTGAGAATCAGGCCGACGACCAGCATGCCGAAGGTCGGCAGCAGAAGAATCTGTCCCAGCAGACCGGTGACGAACGCCCGCCCGAATGAGTGCGACACGGTGTCCGACACCACTTCGAGATTCTGCCGGCCGAACATCACCAGGCCGAAGCCGAGTACCGACAGGGCGAGAAACACACCGAGCACACCGGCCAGGCGGAGGAAAACGCTCTGGAGCGGCGTCAGTTTCTCGGTCTCCGTCTTTGTCTCCGGTGAAAGGACGGACGCCGACCGTAGAGTTCGCACCTCGCCGCCGATCTCACCTCCCCGGTCACGCACCTCGCCCCCCAGGGTAAGGATATCGCCCGCCACCACTCCGCCGGGGTGGATCACCACGTCTCCCTTGACCGTGACCAGATTGCCCCGCACGGTGCCGTACACGTCGGCATTTCCATCCACGACGAGCAGGTGTCCGTTGAGGCTTTCCTCCGAGCCCACGCTGTAGTCGCCCCGGCGTGCCGTGCCACCCGGAATGGTGAGCCGGAGGTCGCCGCCAGGCTGGAGCGCGGTCCGGAGGCGGTCTTCCACCGCCGTGGGCTGACTGAGATCGCTGAGATCGATGGAGGGGCCACCCTGAGGGATGGCCTGAGGACGAGGCCCTGGTGCAGCAGCGCGGTTCTGGAGCCCTACCCGCGCAGAGACATCGGAGACGAGATGGCGAAGATTATTCATCAACTCGGCCGCCCCGTCCCGCGAGAGCGGCGTTTCGGAATGGACCGGGCGCCCTGCGACCACCGCCAGGACGGCGACGATCCCCAGTATTCGCTTAGATCCCCGCATGGGCCACCTGCTGGGTCGGAAGAGCCAGAAGGCGACGCAGTGCGTAGACCCCGCCGAGATAGGCGAGAGACGCCAGCGCCGACCCGACCGCCAGGCGGACCGGGTTATCCACGAGCGAGCGGGCGCCGTCGTACCAGGGTTGCTCGATCAGGTTGGAGGCCAGCCCCCGCAGGCTCAGCCAGGCGAACTGCCCGCCCTGCGCGAGGAGCCAGGTCCCGATCGATGCGATGGTCTCCTGGTGCGTGAGGCTCCAGGCAATGCTGCCGGCCATGGACCCCAGCAGGAGCAGGGCGAGACTCGCGGCCATGGCCACCGACTTCCGGTTGGCGAAGAGCCGGCGCCGTGTGGCCTGAAGCGAGCGAATGGCGAAAGGATCGGGGACCACGACGGAGGCCATGACCCGCTCGGCGAAATCCGGGGCCGGGCTCATGAGCGGGAGCGCGGCGATGTGCTCCACGATCTCCCGCTCGGCGCGGGCCCGCTCGAGGCAGGCCTGGCATTGATCCAGGTGTTGCTGCCAATCCTGAGCGAGTGTTCCGGCGAGCCAGGACTCGATCTCGTCCGACGACAGGTGGGCTCCCGAGGGTCGGGTCATAAGTGGACCCCTCTACGTTGAGGAAGAAGTGAAGGTTTCATTCTTTCAGGTGGGCTAGGGACTGACGCAGCTCGTTGCGGGCCCGGTGGATGTAGGTCTTCACCGTGCCCAGCGGGAGGTTCAGGATTTCCGCGATTTCCTCATAGGGACGCCCCTCCACGTGACGCAGAAGAATGCAGGAGCGGTACTCCGGCCGGAGCGAGCCGATGGCGGCCTCGATGGCGCCCCCCAGCTCCTTCGCCTCGACCGTGTCGAGCGGAGACTCCTGGCGCGCGCCGATCTGCAGGGCGGTGGCCTGCATGGCTTCGGGTGTTTCGGCGTGCGGAGATCCATCGAGCGAAAGGGTATCGAGCTCGCGGCGGCGCAGATGGTCGATGGCCGCGTTGTTGCCGATTTTGAAGATCCAAGAGGAGAACTTGAATTCGGGGCGGTAGGAATCGATGGCGTTGAGCGCCTTGACGAACGTCT
>JBDTUV010000085.1:0-8835 GCA_040007575.1 Gemmatimonadales bacterium | reverse complement strand
CAGCTGTGCCCGATCCGGCAGCAGGAACTCCGGGCGATCCCTGAAGTTCTTGATAATGCTGAAGAGATAGTCCCATCGTCCCGCATTGAGACCGGCGGCGTGGTCGCGCAGCTCATAAAGGATCTCATCCATTTCGAACGCGGCAAGGATAGTCTCAATCAGGACGGTGGCCCGAATCGTTCCAGCGGGGATGCCCAGCTCTTCCTGGGACAGAATGAATACCTCGTTCCATAGCCTTGCCTCGAGGTGATTTTCCAGCTTCGGCAGGTAGAAATACGGTCCGCTGCCCCTGGCCAGTAGCTCGCTGGCGTTGTGGAAGAAGTAGAGACCGAAGTCGAAGAGGCTGGCGGCCATCGGCTCACCGTCCACCAGCACATGCTTCTCGTCCAGGTGCCACCCACGGGGGCGCACGACCAGGGTGGCGAGCTTGTCGCCTAGTTGATAGCGCTTGCCATCAGGGCTGCTGTACTCCAGCGTCCTGCGTACCGCGTCTATGCAGTTTGCCTGGCCGCCGATCACATTGGTCCATGGGGGGGAGAGGGCGTCTTCGAAGTCGCCCATGAACACCCTGGCCCCCGAGTTGAGCGCGTTGATCATCATCTTCCGCTCCACTGGTCCGGTGATCTCGACCCGGCGGTTATCCAGATCGGCCGGGGCCGGTGCCACGGTCCAGGTGCTCTCCCGCACCTCGCGTGTTTCCGCCAGGAAGTCCGGCTGAGCGCCCTTCTTGATCTCCTGCTGAACCTGCATTCGGCGTTGGAGCAGTGTCTTGCGGCGAGGCCCGAACTCCCGGGCGAGCAGCTGGAGAAAGCGAAGGGCCTGAGGGGTGACGATGCGGTCCGCCTCGGGCATTTCAGGGGCCCGGACTTCGATGCCCTTCATGTCACGCTACGTGATAGAGCATGAAGGCAAAGTGACAGCCGCTCCCAGCGAGCACGAGTAGATGCCAGATCTCGTGATGCCCGAAGCGACCGGGGAAGGGGTCGGGACGTTGCCGAGCGTAGACCACAGCCCCGACGGTGTAAGCGAGGCCCCCGGCAATCAGCCAGGCCAAGCCGTGAAAAGAGACAGCACGAGCAATGGGCACCACCGCTACCAGGGCCAGGTAACCCATGGCGAGATAGGTGCCGGTGGACAGCCAGACAGGAGCATCCAGGAAAAAGAGCTTGAACGGGATTCCCGCGATCGCAATGAGCCAGACTGCCGCGAGCAGAGTCCACCCCAGGGGGCCCTTCAGGGTAACCAGCGCCACCGGAGTGTAAGTGCCGGCGATGAGAAAATAAATCGCAATGTGGTCCAGGGTACGGAGCGCCCGGCCCGGCCGGTCCGTCACCGTAAGAGCGTGGTATAGCGTGCTGGCGCCAAAGAGAAGGATCAGCGTGGCCCCGTAGACCCCGAACGCCACGAGCTCGCTGGGCCCGTGCGCCATCCGAAGGAGCAGAATCGTCCCCCCGCCCGCGAGCAGGAGCCCGATAAAATGGGTGGCGCCGTTTACCGGCTCTCGAATACGCATCGATGGAATCTAAGTAAGAGCCTTGTCGCCCGTAGGCTGTTGGCCTAGCGTTACTCCGTGCGCATCGCCCTGTTTTCCGAGGTCTACTGGCCCATGGTCAGCGGCGTGGGGGTCACGCTGCTTCGACTTACCGAGGCCCTTGAGGAGCGCGGCCATCAGGTCCGGGTCTACACCGCCAACTATGCCCGCGCCAAAGGCCAGCCGGACCGCCCGGAGGTTCATCGGTCGCCTAGCGTTCCGCTATTCCTCTATCCTGATGTGCAGTGGGCGTTTCCGCGGCTGCGCGACATTCTGGACGACGCCGCCCGATTTCGACCGGACCTGGTCCACGTGGCCACCGAGTTCGCCCTGGGGGTGACCGGCACCAAGGTTGCTCGCCAACTCGGTGTCCCGCTAATCGCGTCCGCACACACGGACTATGATCAGTATGCCGCGCGCTATGGGGTGGACTGGGTGCTGCGGGCCGGCTGGCACTACCTCCGGTGGTTCTACGGGCAAGCTTACCGGGTGCTCTGCCCCTCGCGCATCTATGAGGAGCACCTGCACAGCCGAGGCGTAACCAACACCGGCGTTTGGAGCCGGGGGGTGGATACCAACTGTTTCAATCCACGGTTCCGGAGCGAAGCGTACCGTCGGGCACTGGGCGTCCAGCCGGGTGACCTGCTCGTCACCTACATCGGACGGATCGCACGGGAGAAGAATCTCGGCCTCCTGCTCGAGGCCTGGGATCTGCTCGCTCCTGACCGAGGCACCGCCAAGCTCGCGCTGATCGGGCGGGGCCCTCTCGAAGTGGACATCCGGCGGCGGGAAATTCCGGGCGTACATGTCGGGGGATTGATGCACGGCGAGGCGCTCTCGGCCGCCTACGCCTCGGCCGATATCTTCGCGTTCCCATCGGCCACAGAGACCTTCGGCAACTCGCTGCTGGAGGCCATGGGCTCAGGGCTGCCCCCGCTGGTCGCCGCCGCTGGTGGAGTTCTCGAGTACTCGCAGCATGGGGGAAATGCCTGGCTGGTCGCGCCCAACAGCGTGTCGGCCATTGCGCAGGGATTGCGCCGGCTCCTGGAAGATGCGGCCCTGCGCCGCCACCTCTCGGAGGGCGCGCTACGGACCGCTCACCAGCGAGGTTGGGACGAGGTATATGACCAGTTGATTGCGGACTATCAGGACGCCATCGACAACCGGCGAATGATTCAAGCTGCGTAGGAACGACAGGTCTAGGGTCTAGGGTCGAAGGTCTAGAACATCCCGGACTCTAGACCCTAGACTCTAGACCTCTGCTAGAACCCAATCCGCCGACTCAAAATCAGATACGACAGAGCCGCGATCACCGCGGCCATCGGCATGGTGAGGATCCAGGCCCATACGATCCGCTTGGCCACACCCCAGCGCACCGCGGATAGCCGCTGCGCCGCGCCGACACCGATGATGGCGCCAGTAATAGTGTGCGTTGTGCTTACTGGTACTCCCAGACTGGACGCCATCAGGACCGTAAGGCCACCGGCCGTCTCCGCACAGAACCCGCCGAATGGTCGGAGCTTGGTAATCCTGGTGCCCATGGTCTTCACAATCCGCCATCCCCCCAGCGCTGTACCACAACCGATCGCCGTGTAGGCCGACAGCTCGACCCAAAGCGGTATGTGGTCTGCGGTGGGGACGTAAAACACCCCGAGCAGTCCGTGCTGGTCGACGAAGAGCGCCTGCGTAGATACCAGGAGCCCCACGATGATCCCCATCGTCTTCTGGGCGTCATTCGCTCCGTGGCTCAGCGAGTAGAGGCCGGCCGATACGAGCTGTAGCCGCCGAAAGATCTTATCGAGCGGTCCGGGACGCAGCCCGCGCAAGAGCCATGAGAGTCCAACCGTCAAACTCAGAGCGAGTATCATCCCCAGAACGGGCGAGACCACGATGAAAGCGATCGGCAGCACCCAGCCTCCCAACAGGAGCGCGCCGAAACCGGCTTTCGCTATGGCAGCTCCCCCCAGTCCACCGAGGAGCGCGTGAGACGATGAGGTGGGCAGGCCGAGGTACCAGGTGATCAAGTCCCAGAGGATGGCTCCGAGCAGAGCGGCGAGTATGAGGTTCGGATCTATGACGTGTGGGTCGATGAGGCCTTTGCCAATGGTCTTGGCCACCGCGGTGCCGACGACGAACGCGGCCATGACATTGAAGAAGGCTGCCCACAGCACCGCCGCCCCCGGGCTCAGAACCCGGGTCGATACCACCGTGGCAATGGAATTGGCGCTGTCGTGGAAGCCGTTGATGAAATCGAAAACGAGCGCGACCAGTACAATCAGCAGGACATACAGGATCTGGTGGTCCATGCTCAGGCGTGCTTGATGGAGATCGACTCCAGGACGTTCCCCGCATCCTCCATGTGATCCAGGGTCATCTCCAGGCTGTCGTAGATCTCCTTCCATTTGATGACCATGAGCGCATCCGGCGAGCCGTCGAAGAGGCGGCCGACCCACTCGTGATACAGCGAGTCCCCTTCCTCCTCCAGCCGTTTGACCTGCGCGCAGGCGTCCAGCACGCTCTTGTCCTTGTTCTTTTCCAGGGCCTGGACTGCCACCAGAAGCTCCTTGGTGGCTCGGTATACCACATCAGCCAACAGGATGGCGCCCTGCGGAGCCTCTCCCGCGTGATACATCTGGACTCGATGAGCCGCCCCGTCAATCAGATCCACCACATCGTCCAGCCTGGAGGCCAGCAGATGGATGTCTTCCCGGTCGAGCGGGGTGATGAACACCCGGTCGAGCCGGGTGACTACCTCGTGAGTTACCTGATCAGCCTCATGTTCCAGGCGCTTGATCGCGTCGACTATGGCTCCGCGGTGATATCCATCCGCGCGGAGCAGGTCGAGCTGCAGCTTGGCGGCTTCTACACTGAGCTCGGCAACGGAGGTGAAGAGATCGAAAAACTTTTCATCGCGGGGCAGGAGGCGCATCAGATGACCTTGGCGGTTGGCTGGCGGCGGGAAGATAGCCCGCCCCACAGGGTTGGCAAGATGGCCCCGTTCTTGACGGGGCCTGTTTTGGGGGCAGATTCCCTGTAAGTCCCTCCGCCTCCCTGGCGGAGTGCTGCATACAGTTCCGAGGTTTCGGGGCCATGACCACCCTTAGTCTGCTTACCCGCCCCGATCGGTTGGCTGCCCTCCGCCGTACCGCCCTTCTGGACACCCCTCCCGAGGAAGCCTTTGACCGCTTGACCCGCATGGCCGCCCGGCTGCTGGGCACTCCGGTCTCGCTCATATCTCTAGTGGCCGAAGACCATCAGTTCTTCAAGAGCGCCATCGGTTTACCTGAGCCCTGGGCCTCCCGGCGGGTCAATCCGATCTCCTTTTCCTTCTGCGGCCAGGTGGTGGCTACCGGGGAGCCACTGGTGCTGGAAGATGCTCGTCGCCATCCGCTACAGCGGCATAACCCGGTCATCCGGGAGCTCGGCTGGGTAGCGTATGCCGGAGTGCCGCTGGTCACCCGACAGGGCCAAACTATCGGTGCCCTGGCCGTGATCGACAAGACCCCTCGGCTGTGGTCCGAGCGGGACATTGCCCTCCTCCAGGACCTGGCAGCTTCGGTGGCCACCGAGATCGAGCTCCGCACCGAGATCGCCGAGCGCCGGCAGGCCGAGTACGGCCGGAGGGAAAGCCAGGAGCAGTTCCACAGCAGCTTCGAGGACTCGGGTATCGGGATGGCGCTCATCTCTCCCGAGGGCCGCTGGCTGCGGGTGAACCGGGCGGTCTGTGAGATCCTGGGTGTGGCCCGAGAGAATCTGATCGGCTTTTCCGTCGACGCCAGCACCCACCCGGACGACGTGTCGGCCGATAGCGAGGCTCTCCGACTGCTGCTGGCCGGCGAGTGCCGGACCTACACCATGGAGAGGCGGTATGTCCGGCCGTCGGGCAAGATCGTGTGGACCCTGGTGAACGTCTCGCTGGTGCCCGGCCCCGAGGGACAGCCGGGCCATCTCATCGCCGCGATCCAGGATATCACCGAGCGAAAGCACTCCGATACCGCACTTCGAGAAAGCGAGGAGCGCTACCGGCTCCTGTCCGGGGCATCAAAAGAGGCGATCTGGGATTGGGACTTGGCGACGGATCGGCTGATTTGGGAGGAAGGAACCGGACCCCTGCTCGATTATCAGCGCTCTGAGATGGGCGACACGGTCTCCTGGTGGTATGACCGGATCAACCCTGCCGACCGCGAACGCGTCATGGCGAGCCTCGATACCGCACTCGCGGAGGGCAGGGACGCCTGGACCGAGGAATACCGCTTCCGCAGAGCGGATGGCTCGTATGCAGTGGTTCAGGACCGCGCCCATATCGCCCGCGACGAGACCGGAGCGCCGGTCAGGGTGATCAGCGCCATGTCGGGCCTGTCCAATGCCCATCGGGCCGACCGCCAGCTCCAGCAGGTGCTCGACGCCTTGCAGGTGGGCGTATCCGTGGTCGACAAACAGGGTCGGATCGTGGTCGCCAACAGCTCGGACCGGCAGATCTGGGGCGGTGGCGCTGACCAGGGCGTCCGGGAAGTTGCCGAGCACCGGGGCTGGTGGGCGGACACCGGCGAGCAGGTGCGTCCCGAGGAGTGGGGAGCGCTGCGCGCCATCGGGGGCGAGTTCTCGGCCGACGAAGAGGTGAGGATCGAGACCGTGGACGGCGAACAGAAGACGATCCTGAACTCCGCCACGCCTCTCCTGGACGAGAGTGGCGAGATCATCGGTGCCGTGAACGTCAGTCAGGACGTTACGGCGACCAAGGCCGCCGAGGCTACCCGGGCCCATCTGGAGGATCAGGTACACCGGGCTCAGAAGATGGAAGCTGTGGGCCGCCTCGCCGGTGGCATCGCGCACGACTTCAACAACCTGCTCACCGGTATCCTGAGCTACAGCGACCTCATCCTCCAGGAGCTCCGGCCGGCAGACCCGCTCCGAGCCGATGTGGAGCAGATCCGGGATGCCGGCCAGCGCGCGGCTAACCTGACCCGTCAGCTGCTGGCCTTCAGCCGCCGTCAGGTCCTCCAGCCCCGGGTCCTGTCGCTGAACGCACTGGTCACCGAACTGGAGCCCATGCTGAGCCGTCTGGCGGGTCCGGCCGTGACGATCGAGACCGAGCTCTATCCGGCACTCGGCAGCGCGCTGTTAGACCAGGCCCGCGTGGAGCAGGTGCTGGTCAATCTCGTGGTGAACGCCGGAGAGGCCATGCCCGAGGGCGGCCGGATCCGGATCAGTAGCGCCAACTGGAAAGATGAAGCGGGCGCGGGGCAGGGCGGGGTCGGGCCACGTCAGCAGGAATACGTCTCGCTATGGGTCAGCGACACCGGCGTCGGTATGGATGCCGCTACCCAGAGCCGCATCTTCGAGCCCTTCTTCACCACCAAGCAGCCGGGGAGCGGTATTGGACTCGGGCTCTCGACCGCGTACGGAATCGTGGAGCAGAGCGGTGGGAACATCACGGTGGAGAGTGCCCCGGGTCAGGGAACGACCTTCGGGGTTCACTTTCCGCGCGTCGATGCGGTGGCGGAGGCTCCTGCGACAGAGCCTCCGCCGAGTGCGACGGGGGGAAAGGAGACGCTGCTGCTGGTCGAGGATGAAGCGCCGGTTCGTGATTCGGTGCGACGCCTTCTCGAATGGCACGGATACACCGTCATCGAAGCCCGGAACGGAGCCGATGCGCTCCAGATATACGATGGCGATGAGCAGGAGATCGACCTGGTACTCACCGATCTCATCATGCCGGGCATGGGCGGGCATGAGCTGGTAGAGCGGCTGCGCGCCCGGCACCCGGACCTCCGAGTGCTGTTCATGTCGGGCTATGCAGACAAGCCCATGCCGAATAACGGGACGGCGCGCAGCGGCACGGCCTACCTGGAGAAGCCATTTACGGTGGAGCTCCTGATGCAGCGGCTGCGGGAAGTCTTAGACCACTAGTAGGAAAGCGTAAGCGGTAAACGGGAACAGAAAAGCGTACGCGGGAGTGGCGAACCCTCAGCAGTGGTCGCCGGCAGTGACTGGGAACGAGATCATTCATCCGGTATCTGGGGTTCCCGCTTACCGCTCACGCTGTTTTTGTTCCCGCTCACGCTTTCTCTTACCAACGCCACCAGGTCCTCCGGCGTCTCCAGCCAGTAGTCGGGCTGCGCGCTCTCGAGGTGAGCCCTTCCAAACGGCCCCCATAAGGCAGCTGCTGTGCGCACTCCTGCCGCGCGGCCGGAATGCATGTCGTGCAGGCTGTCGCCCACGTATACACTGGTGGCTGGATCGGCGCCGAGCAGGGAGACTGCCATCTCGACCGGCTCCGGATGCGGCTTGGGGTTGGTCACCTCATCGGCGCAGACCAGGACGTCCATGAGCGCCTCGAGCCCGACGAGCCTGAGCCCTCTGAGCGCCCCATTGCGGTTCTTGCTGGTGACGAGACCGGTCTGCAGTCCGGCCGCCTTGATCTCCCTCAGGGCGCCCACCACACCGGGATAGACCGTCACCATCCGGTCGTGATGCCTGAGGTTGTACTCCCGGTACGTAGCGATCATGGCCTCGAGCGTCCCCGGCTCGTCACGCCACTCGGCCAGCTGGACGGTCAGCGGCGTACCCACTCCCTTGAGCCAGTCCTCGTCGGTTCGGGCCGGGAGTCCGTGCCGAGCCAGGGTGTGATGGTAGCTGTCGAGAATCAGGCGAAGGGAGTCGATCAGAGTCCCGTCGAGATCGAAGAGAACGGTGCGGAACGTTGGCATCGCCGGAAATTACTTAGGTAAGTAGCCGCTTGCGCAGCCACCGGGTGACCCCTAATCTCCGACGCTTCCAACAGGGTAGCTGGAAGACACGACATCTGACGATGCACGGGTGGGTCGACTCGGCCCTACGCCCCTTCGGCCGAACTCCGGAGCCGTAGCCGGAGTGCCGTCTTCGAAGCCGGCCCTTCGGGAAGCAAGGCTGCGGCCCGAGTTTGCCGGGAAGTACGTCGGGATCGAGCCCGGCGTCTGGTTCAGCGCGGCCGGGCTGGCTGAGAAGCTCATCACCCGGCTGCTGCGGGAGGGAGTTTCCGACGAGGAGCTACCCCAACGGGTGCTCGACCCTACGCATTTCGAATTTCGGGGGGAGAAGGCGCCGCCAGCCGCTCGAACTCAGCCCGGTAGCGGAGATGGGTCTGGACCGAAGACGATCAGTCCCGTGAGCCGCACTTCGATTCCACCCCAGCCGGCCTGAGCGGTCATTACCCGGCTCAGCCTGCTAGTGAGTTCCCGAGCAGGGGCCTCCACCGCCCGCTCGATCAGCATTTCCTCCCCGGCCGTATGTCCGCCCGCCACAAACGCCAGCATCCGCTCCAG
>JBDTUV010000084.1:0-8872 GCA_040007575.1 Gemmatimonadales bacterium | reverse complement strand
GTCGACGCCGAGGGCTGGTTTCACACCGGCGATATCGGGCTGCTGGATGGGGACGGGTTCCTCAAGATCACCGACCGGAAGAAGGACCTCATCGTCACCGCGGGCGGCAAGAACATAGCCCCGCAGCCGATCGAGAGCATGGCGAAGACGTGCAAATTCGTCTCCAGCGCGGTGATGCTGGGCGACCGGCGCCCGTTTCCCATCATGCTGATCGTTCCGAATTTCGAGCGACTGTCGGCCTGGGCGGCACAGGAGGGGATTCAGAGCGCCGACTCGGCCGCCCTGGTGGCGCATCCCGAGGTGCAGCGAAAGATGGACCGTGAAGTCCGCTCGACGCTCCGGGACCTGGCCAGCTTCGAAATGCCGAAGAAGCTCTTATTGCTGTCGAGGGATTTCAGCATCGAGGCCGGAGAGCTTACCCCGAAGATGAGCGTGAAACGAAAGGTGGTCGAGCAGCGCCACGCCGACGCGATCAACGCGCTTTATCAGCATTGACTCCAAAAAACTTTACCACGGAGGACACGGAAGAACTGCACGGAGCGCTCCGATGTGCCGAGCCTCTCCTCAGAACACGCCTTGCGACAAAGTTGTGGTCAAAAGCAAGGACCTTCTTGATTGGCGGGACTCTCGGTGCAGTTCTTCCGTGTCCTCCGTGGTAACGCAGTTGCCTGACTTCAACGCACGCCGGTCCCAACCCACACACCCTGCGCACTGGCCAGTAAGTCGACCAACTCCTGCGGCGGGTCTTTCCCCTCGCCTACCACGCGGAGACCTGGGAGCACCACTCGCGCCGCCTCCCTGATCCAATGCGGATCATCGGCGAACGGCCGTCCCAGCACCACACCGCGCATCGAGCCCGACTTGAGCGGGAGGCTGGCTCCGCGAAGCACGCTGAGATCGGGCGTGTCGGAGACTTCACCCGGCGGGTTCACCGCCACCAGGGCCACGCCTGGGTTGAGCTCCGCCACGTCGGCCCACAGCGATGCGACCGGACCCACCAGCGTCAGGTACCCACCCGGGCCATGCAGACCGGCCAGCGTGGTGAGCGCGTCGGCATCGAGGACACTTCCTGTCCCGATTCCCGGCGCAGGTGCGTCTCCGGTATCCAGCACTCCGTCGGTCAATTGAAAGGTGCGGCCACAGACCGGACAACCCAGATGGCCGGTCCGCACCGAGCGGCCCTCCATCCGATCCGGCAGCAGGACCAGGAAGCTCTCGTCGTGGTCGGCCGGACAGCGGAGATGGTCGGTCAGCTCGATGAACATGAAGGGAGGTCTAGGGTCTAGGGTCTAGGGTCTAGGGTCTGGGATTTCAGGAAACTTGAACTCTGGCAAAAATCGCAAAAGTTCGTTTCAGCAGTATACCGGGTGACTTGCGCCTTCCCCGCCGCGGAGCGGTATGGACTGAGCTCGCAGATGCGCCGTGCGGCCGTCTCGATTTCTGCGAATTTGGCCGAGGGATGCGGGCGGATGGGAGATGTCGAGCTACGGCGATTTGTCCGAATCAGCTTGGGTTCACTTTCGGAGCTCGAATGCGAGCTCCTGTTGGCGACCGACCTAGAATTTCTGAAGGCAGAATCTCCATCGAGCACTACCCTCCAGACCTACACGGGCGGACTCGGGACCTCCTCGACCCTCGACCCTCGACCCTCGACCCTGGACTCTAGACCCTCAGAATTGGAAATAAATAAACGGACTACTCTCGATCGCCGCGAACAACGCGATCAACAGTAGCCAGGTGGTCAGGACAAAGCTCCCCAGGAGACCCGGCACCGGAAGGAGGACATACAGCCCCGCGGCAGGGTGTGGACGGACGGCGAACCGCGTCCCGGCCCGTTCCCAGATCCGTGCAGCCCACCCCGGCGCCGGCACCCATCCCGGGTCGGTTCCGGCCTCCGCCTGGCGGCTGGCGATCTCACCCAGCCAGTGGCCCAGGACCACCAGGGGCAGCAGCAAGGCGAGCGGCAAATAGAAGTGATCGATGCCCGGCGAGTCGATCCACAGGATCTTCCGAACGATGACCATCGCGGTCCGGAAGTCCTTCGCTCTGAAGAACACCCAGGCGAAGCAGACGAAGGCGTAGGTCAGGAGCCAGCCCACTACCGGCGGAAGCGGCTTTGCCCGCCCCTTCTTGATCAGGTCCATGCGGCCCTTGTGCACCGCCAGCCCTACTCCGTGCAGGAAGCCCCAGAACACGAAGGTCCAGTTGGCGCCGTGCCAGAGGCCGCCGAGCAGCATCGTGAGGAAAAGGTTCAGGTAAGTTCGCCACTTCCCCTTTCGGTTGCCGCCCAGCGGGATGTACAGGTAGTCCCGCAGCCACTGTGACAACGTCATGTGCCACCGCCGCCAGAAGTCCGTGATGCTGGTGGCGCGATAAGGCATGTTGAAGTTCTCGGGAAGGTCGTAGCCGATGATCCGCGACACACCGATGGCGATGTCGGAGTACCCCGAGAAATCACAGTAGATCTGAAGGGAGTAGGCGATGACGGCGCTCACCACCGTCGCGGAGGAGAAGTTGGCCGGCGCGGCGAAGACCGAGTCGGCAAACGGCGCCAGCCGATCGGCAATGACCAGCTTCTTGGTGACGCCCAGCAGGATCGCCTGCGACCCAATCCAGGCACGCGGCCAGGATGGACGGAGCGACCGACCCATCTGGGGCAGGAAGACCGAGGCCCGGACGATGGGTCCCGCCACCAGCTCCGGGAAGTAGGTGACGAACATCGCGTACCGCCACAGGCTGCGGCTGGCCCTCATCTCCCTTCGGTACACGTCGATGACGTAGCTGAGCGTCTTGAAAGTGTAGAACGAGATGCCGACCGGGAGGAGGATGTCCAGGTGGCGCGCTTCTATCCCGAGCAGACTGGAGAATGATTGGACGAAGAAGTCGGCGTACTTGAAATAGCCGAGCAGGCCCAGGTTCGTGGTGAGGCTGAACAACAGCCATCGCTTGCGGATCCGGGGGTCTTCGCTCTCCTCGATCCGCTTGGCCGCGATGTAGTCGATCGCGCTGGGAGTCAAGAGCAGGAGGAGATACCATGCGTTCCAGTACGCATAGAAGAAGCAGCTGGCCAGGAGCAGCAGTGCCTGCCGCCACGTGCGGGTGGGTGCGATGCGCAGTCCCAGCAGGACCACGGCGAAGAACAGCACGAAGGCCCACGAAGTGAAGACCACGGCTCAGTTCTCCGACGCTGGCGTACGGACGGCGGGGCTCACGGGCGAGACCAGGCCCAGCATCGCCCTGGCGGCGAGCTCGTGACCTAACGCGTTGATGTGACCCAGACCGGGCACCGAATTGATGAAGCCACGCGCCAGACGGAGCGAGTCGAGACGATCCCGGATCATCAGGGCACGGGTATCGGCACACCGGATACCCAGGGTGTCGCAGGCGGCGAGGACCGCCTCCTCCGCCGGCGAGTTACGGCTCATGCCGTCCACGCCCACATCGGCGATGAACAGGACTCTCAGACGATCACCGTAGGCGTCACGTAGTGCGGCAAGGGCAAGACGGGCCCGCTCCTGCAGAGGGAGCCCTCCGGCCTGAGTCGATGCAGGGCCGGCAGCCCCTTCGTCCCCCGCCCCGACCAGTGGGAGACCGGCCTCCTGTATCCGCTTCGAGAGGTGGTACAGCAGGACTGATCGCGAGAGTGCGGCCTCCGCGATCCGACGGAGACGGCTGGCCCGGCGATCTGGCGTGTCTGCGGTTGCTCCCCACCGGCCATCGGGACTTCTCACCAGCCGAATCCGGCCATCGAGCAGATCAGGACCGAGATCGTTGGCGGTAATCACCACCACCACCCAGGCCGGGTCCCAGCGGCGGATAAGAGCCGGCGCGACCTGGACGTACTGGGGGACGTCCGCCCCGGACCAACCGTATTGGCGGACGTTGACGCGACTGCCGGCGGATCGTAGCGACCGCTCCAGGAAAGAACCCATCGTCTTGTCGTCCGGGACCTGCACGGCCTCGACGTAGGAGTCACCCAGGATCAGCCCGGTGGCACCGCCTGCGAATGGACGGTTGCCCGTCAGGCGCGCGCGCGCCCGGGAGAAATGGCTGGCGGCAATCCCTTCGGTGAATCGGCGCACTTCACGCGGCCTGGTAATGGGGTTCTCGCGTGGGATGGGCACCCACACGTTGTCGAGCGGGGTCGTCAATGGACGAAGCGCGAGCTCCGCCGCCAGCACGGCGCCCGCCACACCGACCCCGGAAAGCAGCCAGGGACGGCTGGAGCGTGCCTTCATAGGAGTGCGAGTCCTCAGGGCTTGAACACGACCCAGGTGAGCTTACCCGGCTCGACGGTGACCTGCCGAAATACCTTTTTGCCGTCGATCTCGGTTCCCATCACGAACGTTCCCGGCGGCACGTCGCTCACAGCAAAATGCTCGCCATACAGCGGATGCGGGTGGGCCTTGTCTCCGTAGGTCTCGGCAAAGGAGTACGGCGTGTCCACTGGATCGCGCTTGGTAATGCCATAAATGCGAGCCTGAGGAACGGGAGCGCCGGCGCTATCGAGTACCTGCCCCGCCACGATTCCGGTGTTGGGGAGCGGCTCGATCCATAGCTCCGGGTTGCTGGTGTACGGCGGAAAGCGCTGTAGAGAGTCAACTACGAGACCGATCGAGTCGCTGGGCGATGCGGAGATCTCCAGATGCAGATGGTCGTTGGTGGCCCGGCCCGTGTTACCCACCCGAGCGATCACCGCGCCCTTCGCCACCTTGCGACCCACTTTCACGGTGAGGGCGGAGTTGTGGTAGTAGGTCGAGAAAAGCCGGTAGCGCTTGCCCTTGGCGGTCACCGAGGTGTCGTGGCGGATGGTAACGGTCAGCGCCCCCTCTTCCGCAGGTCCGGCGTACACCACGGTCCCGGACCCGATGGCCATGACCGGCGTGCCGTCGGGATTGTTGAACTCGACGCCCTGGTGCTGCTGGAAGTTGCCCCCCATGGTCGACCCATAGCGGTAGGTCTGGTCGATGAAGCTGTTGTCGGTCAGCGCGATGGGTCTCCGAAACCAGGTGGTCAGCGGCACGCGGGGCAGCTCCGCCGGGGTGCCCGGCTGACGGAGGCAAGGCAAAGTATCCGAGTTGGAACGAAGCCCGCACTGGGTGCCTTTGATCAGCTGCTTGCCGATGAGCAGCGCATTGGGCGGAGGGAACGCGGCCAGTGCCAGGGGCTCGGCCGCCCAGCCGGTGGCCCCCCGGCGCAGCCGCTGGCTGCCGCGCAGGGTGGAAACGTTCCAGCCCCGCCGGTCTGCGGCCACGCGGCGGACATACTCACTCCGAAGAACGGGATAGACAGTATCGGCCGGGCCCCGAGCGCGAGGGCCGACGGCGTCGCCCAGGGCGGTCCAGTTGGCACCGTCGTTGGTGGTCAGCTGAATGCCGTCGGCCGTGCCGATCAGGGTCGTGTCACCCCGCACCACGATCCCCGAAGGGGCCACGTACTGCCACTCGGGTCCCAGCTGCTTGTAGGCCCAGTTCTTCCAGGTGGCGCCGCCATCAGTGGAGAGCCCCCACCCGTTACCGATGGTGCCGTACCAGATCTGGTTCCGTGCGCCGAACCCGATTGCCTGGACGAAGTCCCAGGAGATCGAGGTGTCAGTCGTGTCGTGGCGGATGGCCTCCCAGGCCCGGGCTCCGACCGGCAGGCGGTAGATGCCGTGCCCGTAGGTCCCGACCCAGATGGAGCCGCGGGGATCGCGCGCCACGGTGAGCACGTGCACACCCCAGCCCGTGCTATCCGGCAGCGGCGGGATTGGCCCCTGTGCCCGTGCTGTTGCCGCCTGACCGACCGTGAGAAGTGCGCAGCAAATGAACACCGATGGTTTCCACGACCAAACTCTCATCTAGCACCAAGGCAGTAATTGGTAGTAGTGGCTGGGCAAGATGCACACTCGATGGTCCTCAGCGCGTGCGGACACGAAGCGATCAGTGTTCATCCGTGGCTGCTGTTTTTCCTACCGGTCCGAGGCGAAGCCAGTCGATGAGCACGTGAGGCGGACGGGTGGCGACGAAGAGAATGGCTTCGGCTACGTCGGCAGGACAGAGCATGTCGGCCCGCCGGATGAAGCCCTCGCGCCGATCGGGATCGACCGCATCCCACATCGCCGTGTCGGTCGGACCAGGGGAAATGAGCGTGAGCCGGACTCCGGTTCCCCTGTATTCCGCGAGCAGCGTCTCATGCAGGCCCCTCAGTCCGTACTTGCTGGCTGCATATGCCGCATTTTCGGGAAAGCCGACGTGGTCGGCCACGCTGCCGACGCTGATGAAGGACCCACGCCCCGCCTCCCGCATTGCCGGAAGAAACGCCTTCGCCACATGAAACGGCGCCCGCACGTTTACGGCCAGCTGCACCTCCAGGTCTGTCGGGTCCGTGGCCTCCAACGCCCGCAGTAGGAACGCTCCCGCATTGCTCACTACGATGTCCGGTGGACCATACTGAGCTATCACTCGCGACCCCAGCCGGCTCACCTGGCTTGCATCGGTCAGATCGCAAGGAATGTCCTGAGTCCGCCCATCTGTGGACTCGGTGAGGCTACGGGCCACCCGGATTACCCGGGCACCCTCTGAGGCCAGCGCTGCCGCCACCGCGGCGCCGATCCCGCGGGAGGCCCCGGTGACCAGGGCCACCCGCCCAGCGAGCCGGGTCACTCGGAGAGTCGGCCCCCGTATGCCAGGCGCAGGAACTCATCCCGGGTCTTGGAGTCGTCCCGGAAGATGCCCCGCAGGGCGCTCGTCACCGTTCGCGAGTTCTGCTTCTCCACTCCACGCATCATCATGCAGAAGTGAGCGGCCTCGATCACGACACCGACACCGGTGGGCTTCAGCACGTCCATGATGGCATCGGCGATCTGGTCGGTCAGCCGCTCCTGCACCTGCAACCGCCGCGCAAAAACGTCCACGATGCGGGCCACCTTTGAAAGGCCCAGGATCTTTCCGTTTGGAATGTACGCCACATGGGCGCGGCCAAAGAACGGCAACAGATGGTGCTCGCACAGCGAATAGAGCTCGATGTCCCTCACCATGATCATGCTTTGGTGCTTCTCTTCGAACACCGCGTCCCCGATGACTTCCTCGACCGTCATCCGGTATCCCTGGGTGAGGAATTGCAGGGAGGCCTCGACCCGTTCCGGGGTCTTGAGGAGGCCTTCCCGGCCGGGATTCTCTCCCAAGGCCGCCAGCATCTCCCGCACCTTATCGGCGAAAGGGGCCAGGTGCGGCGCTGGCGCTTCCGGGTCGGTGACGCGAGTACGCTCGGGCCGCGCCGCCAGATCTTTACGCGCCTTCATAGTCGACATAGTTCCTCGGTGTCTCCCAAAGGCGTAGCCGAAGAGCGAGCTCGGCCGGGACGGCCGGACGCAGCTCGCGCCAGCAGACGAGCGCGATGTTCTCGGAGGTGGGATTCAATGACGCGAACCAGGGCACGTCGAGATTCAGATTCTTGTGATCCAGGTGCCGGAGGAGGCGCTCTTGAGCCAGCTCCTTCAGCTTGTTGAGGTCCATGACGTAACCGGTCTCGGGGTTGATCTCACCCTCGACGGTCAGCTCCAGCTCGTAGTTGTGCCCGTGGAAGTTCGGATTGCTGCACTCTCCGAATGTCTCCCTATTCCACTGGTCCGAAAACCGGGGATTGTGGAGACGGTGCGCGGCGTTGAAGTGCACACGACGGGTGACGGCGCAACGGGGCATGAAGGCTATGGGCTATGGGCTATGGGCTAGGGGCAAGAGCATGAGGTGGTTGCCATTAAATGGAAGCTACTCAGTCCGAGGAACTGCCCACAGCCCATGGCCTATAGCCCTTAGCCCTCACACAAAACGCCGACCCGGAGATCGGCGTAGATGGAAGTGGAACGGCAACGGGAAGGGTTATTGAAGCCCAATGAGAAAGCTCGGCGCCCTCACCATGACATCTGCCTTCCCCCGAGGGGCATGGCATCAGCCACAGCATTCGGGCCCTTCACCGGACCTGTTGGCTCAATAACGTAGCTCCCCGCTACCGCCCACTCCGATGTAAAATAGGACTCCGGTCAGGCACGGTCAACCGAACCACCCCTGAGGTCCCATGTCACCTACGCTCCTGCTGGCAGTGGTCTCGCTCATAGCCTGGGCAGTCCTGACCTTCGGCACCACGGTGAGCTCCGGCGCCATCCATCTGCTCCTCGCGCTCGGCACCACCCTGCTGGTGCGATGGTGGGCGCTACGTGCGTAACCGCTGTAGCATATCGTTAAACCCATGTTGATGGATCACCACACGAGCGGCTCCCCTACTGCTTGGAAGTCGGAAACCCCAAGCGGCTAATACCGTGTTCCTCAATACCTTGCTCGTGGTGCTGCAATAGGTTGCACTCAGCGGAACGTGGGCACAAATCGTGCTCATCGGCGGGACCGTTGCTGCTGATGACTCCAACGTCCGCTCGTCGGAGACGGCCCACGTGCAAGTCTGCAGTTCCCTCCGCCGTGAGGTCCACCGGCAAGTCTTCGGATCACTCACATGATGCGCTGGTTGGAATCCCTGGTAGAGCGGGCCGGGTCAGCTGGCGGCCTGCCCACCATTCAGAAGCTCTGGTCCGACCCGCAGCCAGGGTCGGGAACCGCGGGCGATCCGTCGCACCATCAAAACCGATTCCACCGCACCCTCAATTTCCTTCTGGCGCTGCTGGGCCTGGTGGCCCTGCTGCCGGTGCTGGTGCTCATCGGGCTGATGGTCAGGCTGACCTCCCGGGGGCCGGTCCTCTACACCCAGATCCGGGTTGGGCTCGATCGGCGGGAGCCGCTCGATGCCAATGGGAATCACCGGCGGGAGCGTGACCTCGGCGGTGAACCGTTCACGATTTACAAGTTCCGCACCATGCGGGTCGATGCCGAGCAGGGGAGTGGGG
>JBDTUV010000083.1:0-8892 GCA_040007575.1 Gemmatimonadales bacterium | reverse complement strand
CAACGCCTCCGGCCGCAACGCCACCGACGACGTATGCCAGCTTACGCATTCATCAACTCACCGCTGAGGAAGAGCCCTGTTCGTGAAACGATTCACTAGCCGCGAAAAAAAGCGACGTCCCCACCGTGGTAATGCGCGCGAAGTATAGTCCGCGCATCCGATTGCACAACCCGAGCAATCCCGTATTCCGACCATTTCAGTCGGTTTCGATCTCGTCGGGCCCAGGAGCTTGCGGCCGAGGTGCCCGCCGAAGTGTTGGCCGTTCCCCAATCCATTCCGCCTTGCGTCGCACCAGAGTGAGAAAGGCGTCCACCGCGCGGCGGTCTTCCAGCTCCAGCCAGCACCACTTGACCGGTCCGGTCCGCTGGCCCTCGAGGATCGCGCGCGCCAGTGCGCCGGCAATCTTGGAGCCCTTGGTGAGGCGGCCTTCTTCGCTTTCCGACAAGGTGAAGGTGACGTCGACACCGCCACGCATGAAATGCAACCAGCAGAGCTTGCGGTTGCCGATGCCGTACTCCCAGGCCCACTGCCAGGTGGGGCCCATGAACCGCACCTGCTCGGATGCGCCCTCAATTCCGAGTAACCCTGCCCGCAAGGCGCGGAAACGGCCTGCGGCATTCGCGGGCAAGTCGTTCAACGGAGCGTTGGGAACCGGTTCCTCCGCCTCGTTGACGTAGAGGTTGGACGTCCAGTATGCGCTCGACCGTCCCATCAGGATTCTCCTCGTGGATTCCGGTCCAGGTAGTGGATGACTTCGATGCCCATGGCGCGCAGCAAGGACGCTTCGCGGCCATCGAGCCCCGCGCGAAAGACGATCTCGCGGAAGGAGCGCATGACGCTGTCCGGTCGCCGGGTCTTGAAGAAGTCGATCGCCGAGAGCGCGCCGGTCCAATCGGTGAAGAGCTCCTCCAGCTGTAAGGAGGTCGCCGCCTCCGCCTGGTTGCGGGGCGGCTTGATCGGGGCGCTCTCACCACCCCGGGCATTCCAGGTCTCGTAGGCCATGATCGCCACGGCCTGCGCCAGATTGAGCGAGGAGTGGCCCGGATCGGTCGGGATGGTGACCAGAGCGCTGCACAGATCCAGCTCGGCGTTGGTCAGACCCCGATCCTCCCGCCCGGCGACGAAGGCGACCGGACCAGCCGCCCCTTCCTGCAACATGGCAGCGGCCGCCTCGCGTGGTCGGAGCACCCGACGCTTGGCCGCGCGCTCACGTGCCGTCAACACCGCGGTGAACACGCAGTCCGCGATGGCCTCCTCGAGGGTATCCAGAATCTGGATCTTGGCCACGAAATCTGCCGTGTTGTGAGCAATGCCTTCGATCCGGTACGGGTCGAAGGCCTCGGGCTGCACCAACCGCATCTGCTCGATTCCGAAGTTCTTCGCAATGCGTACCGAGCTGGCGATGTTCACGATGTCCTGAGGATTTACGAGCACGAGGATGGGAGCGGCACTGCCCTGCTCCGCCTTGGTCATGGCTCTCCCAAAAACGACACGTCGTGTTTCTTGGCCTTCAACCCGGCAGCGAACCCGCTCTTCTCGACCGCCTTCATATAGGCCTCTTTGGGGTCGACCAGCTTGGCGTCGACCAGCTCCATGAGCGCGTCGTTCAGAGTGACCATCCCCGTCTTGCGGTTGGTCTGCATAATTGAAGGGATCTGGAAGGTCTTTCCTTCGCGGATGAGGTTGGAGACCGCGGGGGTGGTGAGCAGGATCTCGCGGGCCGCCACCCGCCCACCCCCGAGCTTCTTGCAGAGCGTCTGCGCGATGACGCCACGCAGCGACTCCGACAGCATCACCCGCACCTGCGACTGCCGGTCGGGCGGGAACTGGTCGATGATCCGGTCGATGGTCGACGCTGCCGTGGTGGTGTGCAGGGTGCCGAAGACGAGATGGCCAGTCTCGGCGGTCTCGATGGCGATGGAGACGGTTTCCAGATCACGCATTTCCCCGACGAGAATGATGTCCGGGTCTTCCCGCAGCGCCGCGCGGAGGGCCGCCTTGAATGAGCGGGTGTGAACTCCCACCTGCCGCTGGGTCACCAGGCACTTCTTGCTCGGGTGGACGAACTCGATGGGGTCTTCGATGGTGATGATGTGGTCGGTACGGGTCCGATTGATGAGATCGACGAGTCCGGCCAGCGTGGTGCTCTTCCCTGAGCCGGTTGGCCCCGTGACGACGACCAAACCTTTGGTGAGATAGCAGAGGTTCTGCACTTCCCGGCTCAGCCCCATCTCGTCGGCCGTGCGGATCCGATTGGGAATGACCCGGAATACAGCCATGGGGCCGAAGCGGTCACGGCCCGCGTTGCAGCGGAAGCGGGCGAGGTCGGGAATCTCGTAGGCCCAGTCGGTATCTCCGTCCTCCCGGAACTCGCCCAGGTCTTTCGGGCTCATGATGCTGACCAGCATGGTCTCGAGCTTTTCGGCGCCCATTGCCGGAAGCGGCAGCCGGGACAGCCCTCCATCATTGCGGAGCATCGGCGGCTCGCCGGTGCGCAGGTGAAGATCGGATGCGCCGGACTCCACCAGCACGCGAAAAAGCGCATCCAGCTCGGCCCGGGGGCCAACCAGATCCTGCGCCGATTGAGCGACCGGTATCGCGGCGGCGGAAGGGATCACGGGTGCCGCCTGCCGGGTTGCCGCGGCGACCGGCCGCAGCACGGCGTTTCCGTTGTTTCCCACCCTCAACTCGACCTGCACCTCGCCGCTCGGTGCCTTGTAGGTAAACGACACCGGCCCAGTGGATGCCAGCTTTGCCGCCATTTCCGGGGAGGCGATCTCCCGGACCAGCGCCTGAATCTGAACCTCGGTGAGCAGCTCGCGGGTCAGATTCCGGATGCCGCCATTCTGCATAAGGGAAGCCGGTTTCCCGACGGCGAGGTGGAGCGCTTCGGCCCGCTGTTCGTGCATCACCTGGATGAGCTTGTCTAATCGTGCCAATTTCGGTCTCAGTCGAGAGGACGGATGAGGCGGACTAAAGATTTATTGAAGTACCGGGTGAGATCGTTGCTCCAGACCGTAAAAAATGCCCCGGACGCGTTCACATAGTCCAGGGCCCGGGCTCGCGATGGGGGAAGCTCGAACGTCGAGCGCCCCCGATACTCCGCTCCAGTCGCAAGCGCCACCTCGAGGGCGACCAGCCTGGCAGCCGAGGCGCGTTCGGGATCATTCAATGGGCTCTGGTCTCGACAGGAGACAACCGCCACCTGGGCCTTGGAGACGAACGCCACTTCGCCTTGCTCCAGGGTCAAGGCGAAGAATGGCTCGGCCCGATTGAGCATCTCCAGCGGACTCTCGGTGTCCGCGTGGTAGGCGGTGCGCGTAGCCAGGTGCAGATCGCCTTCCAGCACGACCCCGTCGGCCAGCACCACCTCCGCTGCCACCCGCTGCGTGGCTACCCAGTCGCTCATTTAGTTGTTGCGGGCATGATGCGGAAACTGAACGGAGCAAGCCAGTTACGGCAAGTGGCGTAGCCCTTACCCCCTGATCTCGACCCCGGTTCGGCGCTCGATCAGACGGATCGCTTCCACATGATCCGCCTCCTCCCCCAACTCGGCTCGTGCCTCGCCGAGGAGTTGCCCGGCGAGCTCGAGCATGGGACCCTCGACCCCCGCTTCGTGCAGAAAGGTCCGCGCGATCCCAACATCCTTGTCCAGCAGCGCCAGCCGGAAGGTCCGGGGCCAGCGGCCGGTGAGCACCCGCTCGGGAACCAGCGTTTCGCTGACGAAGGAACGCCCGCTGGATGCATTGAGCACCTCGACCGCGGTGCGGGCCAGGACGCCGGCCTTGACCAACGCGGCCAGGCCTTCGCCGACGGCAATGAGGTTTACCGCAAGCAACGCGTTGTTGACGGCCTTCATGGCGTGGCCGGCGCCGACCGGGCCGAGGTGTTCGATCCGTTTTCCAAAGGCAGAGAGCACCGGCCGGGCCCGGGTGAAGGTCTTCTCATCTCCACCCACCATCACCGTGAGCGTACCCGCCTCAGCACCGCTGACGCCGCCGCTCACCGGGGCATCGGCGAAGGCCACCCCTTTTTCCGCCAGCCGCTGAGCGATGCGACGCGACGTCCCAGGGTCTCCCGAGGTGCAATCGATCAGCAGGGCGCCGCGCTGCAGACCCGCTTCCAGGCCGTCGGGGCCATCCAGCAGCGCTTCCACTTCCCGCGAGGTCGGGAGACAGGTGATGACCACCTCGGCTCCGGCGGCCGCCTCCCGCGGCGTGGCGGCGACGCGGGCACCGTGGCGGGCGGCGAACTCGGTGCCTCGCGCGCCGGTGCGGTTCCACACCGTGAGCGACTCCCGCCCGGCCAGGTGAGCGGCCATGGGGGCCCCAATGGCCCCCAATCCCAGAAAGCCGATGCGCATCAGCCGGGACCCGGCGTGTCGCAGGACGGCGACGTTGAGAGGACGCGGTACGACGAGTAGACTTCCCCCTTCATCCGCTCAGCGAACGCGTCCTGCGGTTCCGGACTCATCGTGTCGATCTCGCGTGAGTGAGTGCGTCGAAGATGGTCGAGCCGCCAGCTCACGCCAAGGGTATCCATGCCGGTCCGCTCGCTCCTGTCCCGCGTCATACTTGGCGCACTCGGTGCCTGCCTGGTGCTGTTTATCGTCGGGCCACTGCTTCGGCTCTTGTTCTTTGCATCGCCGGAGAGCCTGGGGGCGGCCCTCCGCGACACCGAGCTGCGGGACTCGATCGTCCTCACGGTTTTCACTGCCAGCGTGGCCACGGTCATTGCAGCGCTGTTCGGAGTGCCGCTGGCCTACCTGCTCGCGCGCCGGACCTTTCCCGGCCGGCGACTGGTACAGGGACTGATCGAGCTCCCGGTGGTGGTTCCACACCCGGTGGCGGGTATCGCCCTGCTGCTCTTTCTGGGACGGCGCTCCGAAGTCGGAGGGGCCTTGGCTCACTTTGGGCTGGAATTCGTGAGCCATGTTCCCGGCATCGTGGCGGCGATGCTCTTCGTCTCTGCCCCCATCCTGGTGAGCGGGGCGCGCGAGGCCTTTCGGAGCGTCGATCCCCAGCTCGAGCGGGTGGCCCGGACGCTGGGCGATACCGGCTGGGGTGCGTTCAGGCGGGTGACTCTTCCGCTCGCTGGTCGCGGCGTGCTGGCCGGCTCCATCCTGGCGTGGTCCCGCAGCGTCAGCGAGTTCGGCTCGATCGTGATCCTTACTTACAACCCCAAGGTCGCCAGTATCTACATTTTCGACCGGTTCACGGCCTTCGGGCTTCAGGCCGCCGTGCCCGCGGCCGTCATTCTCCTGCTGGTTGCGCTGACGGTGCTCATCGTGGTTCGAGTGCTGCAGCCGGAGGAGCGGCGGTGATCCGGCTGGAGAACCTGCACGTCCGGGTGGGCACGTTCGATCTGCGGGATATCTCCCTCGAGGTACCCAAAGGCGGTTATGCCCTCATCATCGGGCCCACCGGATCCGGCAAGACGACCCTGCTCGAGGCTATCGCCGGTCACGCCAGACTCAAGGCCGGGCGCGTCTTCATGCACGATGATGAAGTGACCGATGTGCCGCCCGAGCGGCGCGGGCTCGGATTCGTCTACCAGCAGTACCACCTCTTTCCTCACCTGAGCGTCCGCGACAACATCGGATACGGGATCGCCCGCGCACGAGGCAAGGGGGACGGCGGTGCGAAGGCCCGCATAGCCGAGCTTGCGGACATGCTTGCCATCGAGCCCCTGCTCGATCGAGCGGTTCGGGGGCTGAGCGGCGGGGAACAGCAGCGCGTCGCGCTGGCCCGGGCCCTGGCTCCGCGGCCTTCGATCCTGTTGCTCGACGAGCCGTTCGCGGCGGTAGATCCTGCCACCCGTCAGGTGCTGCGCCGCGAGCTGAGGGAGCTCCACGAGCGCGAGGGGATCACCACGCTTCAGGTGACCCACGACTTTGACGAGGCGTTGCGTCTGGGCGATCTGGTGGCGGTTCTGGCCGAAGGCCGCATCGCACAGAGCGGCACCCCGGAGCAGGTGTTTCGCTATCCCAACTCGGCTTTCGTCGCGCGCTTCGTCGGCACCGGCAACGTGATCGCAGGCGCGGTGGAGCGATCCGAGCCGGGCGATGGACCAGGCTCGTTCCGGGGCAGGTTCCGCGGCGGCTCGCTGGTTTTGGATGTGGTAGCCGAGCGCGAAGGGCCGATCCACGCCGTCATCCGGCCGGAAGACATCGTCCTGAGCCTCACCCATCACCCCGGTTCGGCTCGAAACCACATGGATGGCCGGGTGGTGCGGCTGGAGCGGATCGGGCCGGTCACTCTCGTCCATCTGGACGTGGGACGGCCACTGATTGCGTCACTCACGACCCAGTCGGTCGAGGAGATGGAGCTCAGGGCCGGGAAACCGGTCATCGTGGCGTTCAAGGCAACGGCGATCCTTCTGGTGTAAGCTCCATCCTATGCCGGCTCGCATCCTCCACGTCGATCTGGACGCCTTCTTCGTCGAAGTGTGCCGCCAACGCCATCCGGAGCTGCGCGCGATCGAGCTGCTGGTGGTCGGCGGCAGACGGGATCAGCGCGGAGTGGTGCAGTCGGCATCCTACGCTGCCAGGCGCTTTGGCATCCACGCCGGCATGCCGATCGCCCAGGCGGTGCGGCTCTGCCCGCAGGCCACATTCTTTCAAGGCGCCTTCAGTCACTATCGCAGCGCGTCAAGAGCGGTGCGGCAGGTGCTGGACGACTTTTCGCCTACCGTCGTGATGTCCTCGCTGGACGAGGCCTATCTCGATTTTGCCGGGACGGAGCGGCTTCACCCCACCTCCCTGCTCCCCATCGCAGAGGAGCTACGGGATCGGGTGCGGCAGGAGACCGGACTCGATTGCAGCGTCGGTATCGGGCCCAACCGCATGGTTGCCAAGCTGGCATCCGACTGTGCCAAGCCACGGGGCCTGATGGAAGTCAGAGCCGGCTGGGAGAAGGGGTTTCTCGCCGGGCTCTCTCTGCGTGCGCTGCCGGGAGTGGGACCCAAGACGGCGGAGCACTGGGCCGAGCTCGGGCTGATCGAGGTGCATCAGGTGCAGCAGATGGATGAGCGGGCGCTCGAGCGGCTCATCGGCCCCGATGCTCGACCACTCAAGCTCAGGGCGCAAGGACAAGGTGGAACCACCCTCAGTGCCAGCCGGCTGCCCAAGTCGGTCAGCCGGGAAACCACGATCTCATATGACGTCCGGGACCCGGCGGAGCTGGAGCGGATACTTGCCCTCCTCACGGCCCGCGTCGCCGCACAGCTGAGAGATGAGCAGATCCTGACCCGGACGGTAACGATGAAGCTGCGGCACGACGACTTCCGCACCGTCACCCGGCGGCAGACGCTGGAGACGGCCAC
This sequence comes from Gemmatimonadales bacterium, assembly GCA_040007575.1. Lineage (GTDB taxonomy): Bacteria > Gemmatimonadota > Gemmatimonadetes > Gemmatimonadales > GWC2-71-9 > CAVVWJ01. The sequence continues at coordinate 1,569 of JBDTUV010000083.1, read as the reverse complement.
CGACCTCGACGCGGAGCTCTACCTGGCTGCACGGGGGCTGTTTCGGATTGCATTCGAGGAGGTGAGGCAACGGGACCGTGGGGTGCGGCTCATCGGTATTGCGGCAACCAATCTGGGAACAGCAGAGGAGCCCAATCTCTTCGAGCGTCCCGAGCGGAGCCGATTGCGCCGGCTCACCGAGGCGGTCGACAAGGTGCGAGGCAAGTTCGGCTTCGACTCCGTGACCTCGGCCACGATACTCGAGCTGCGCCAGCGGCGGCCGAAGCGCTGATCAGGGGAGCCGAAGGTCCCGGCTCTCGAACCTGAGGCTGACAGTGCCGTCGGGGGCCACCACGCTGGGGCCGAGATCCCGGAAGGCCGCGACCCGGCCGTCACTCGCTTTGGCCTGCACCGTACTGTTCTGATAAAGCCGATAGTATCCCAGGAACACCCGCCGTGCCCCTGGTCGCACCGCACAGCCGCAGTCCAGCGCTCCGTCGAGACCCGCGTTCATCGTGACCCGAAGCTGATCCTGGCTTGCATTGGTGATCAGCGGAGCGAAATAGTTTCCGTCCGGGCCCCGCGCCCTTACCCTCCGGCGGATGGTCCCCCAGGTGACCCGCTCCACGACGGACCCACGCATCTCTTCTCCCATCGGCCGGCCGTCAGCCGAGGACGGCCGGTCCAGCTGCCACCCGGCAACCAGAGTCCTCCCCCACGGCGCAGCCACTCGTAACGACGAGCCGGGCGGAACCCGGCGCGGCGCGCCGTCCACGGCGAGCTGCACCGGGCCGGCCAGCTGATTGCTGAACTCGAGCCGCGGGCGGCCAAGGAGATACAGCCCGCCCAGCAGGGCGGCCGCTATCACGAGGAACACCAGCAGGGGACCGCGGGAAGGCTTGCGGCGGCGAGGCTGGAGAACGCCCGCGTCCGTCTTCGGCAAGGTCACAAGAGCTCCAGGAAGCAATCAGCGATTGAGGTGATCCGGTCCTCGATCAAGCTAACCGGGACTGCCTCGGACTTCAGATAACCTGAGGCGCGAGGCCGGGTTATGTGGCTGCTGTTGGCAACATCCAACCCGTGCACAAAGTGCAGTTTTTTGCCCTGAGCAGTGCCAATCCAAGCCAACTTTAGCAGAAGTGATGCTGGATATTTGCATTTCTTGCAAAATTGTCTTGACAGCGCTGCGACCAGCCTATATACTATTCCGCAGTTGCAGCGACCACGACCCGAACGCTCATCGATGAGGCAGGAGTCCCATGCGCCGGTTACTCGCTTTGTTTGCTCCAGCCGCCACTCCAGCGGCGGTCCAGCGAAATCGTCGCATGCCACCGATCGAACCGCCGGGTCCTTGGACTGAGTAGGCTGTGCTCACCCGATGCCCCTGCGTTCGATCCTCCGACGCAGGGGCGTCTTCTTTCGCCTGAACCTCGAACCGAGAAAGCCCATGGCAACAACGGTCCGGCCCAGTGCCCCAGTGCGGGTGGCACCGAGCAGCGAAGTGAAGAAAGTCCTCGATTTGATCAAGCAGAGGAACATCCAGGTGGTGGATGTGAAGTTCTGCGACCTGCCGGGCACCTGGCAGCATTT
>JBDTUV010000082.1:0-8912 GCA_040007575.1 Gemmatimonadales bacterium | reverse complement strand
AACCAGACCCGCTGGCCCTGCCGCTACTGGAACGGTTTGGTGAGCAGCTCCGGCGTTCCTCCGCCCCCGCGACGGCATCGGAGATGTACGCGCTGTGGCACGGCTCCTCGCTCGGCAATCAGGGATATCCGGCGCACCTGGGTCTGTGGTCGACAGCCGGCGCCCTCCGCGACGAGCTGACCCTCGACTCGCTCGATCTGCCGCCTTCGCTGCTCTCGACAATCGTGAGGAACCTCCCGGCGACCGACAGTAGTCGCGTGGTGCAGCTGGCTCGGATCCCGGGGGTGCACTACGTGCTCCTGGCCCGGGTAGGCCCCGACCAGGTCATGACCGCCGCGGTGGGACCGCGCTCGGAGCTGATTTTGCCGGGCCGCGTCGGGCGCTTGCTCGACCCCTCACGGCACCGCGCACCGCTCTACACCCTCACCCTGTCCCCGCCACTCGCGAATGCCGAAGGGCAGCTCCGAGGCTCCCGTTGGCGTCGCGAGGGTTGGACCCTGAGAAGCGAATATCCGCTGGCCGTCGCCGGCGGCATCCGGGCGGTTCATGCCGCAGTCGATCTTCGTGGGCCGCTACCGCTGTTCGTGCGTGGAGTACTGGTGGTGCTCTTCGATGCGGCAGTGCTGGCAGTGCTCTGGTTCGTGGCGGAGCTCGTGTCCGGAGCCCGGCCGCGACGACCGCGGTGGCGGAGCCTCTCTCGCTCCTTCCGGGTGCGGCTCGCTGTTACGCTGGGCGTGTTTTTCATCCTGCCTGCCATGGGGTTCGCGACCTGGAGTTTCGCTCGTCTCGCCGATGAGTCGGAACGGAGCCGTGACCTGCTCATCACCCAGACACTGCGGGATGCGGTCGTCACGTCGGGTGGTATCCTCGGCCGCGGCAACCCGGTACCTGACCAGCTCCGCGAGCTCAGCCGCAGGATCGACGCAGACCTGGCGCTGTACCGTGGGGGCAGGTTGGTGGGAACGAGCACACCGGTGCTCGAGGATCTCGGTGTGGTCGGCCAGCTGATGGACCCCAGGGCATTCCGGTCACTGGCCCTGGAGGGCCAGTTTGAGGTTACCCGGGCCGGCTCGCTTCCTCAGCTCGCCGAGCGAGTAGGATATCGGGTGGTACAGCCGGGTCGACCCAGCGACATCACGGTACTTGCTACGCCCCAGCTGGCCGACGATTCCTCTCTCGGTGCGCGCCAGCTCGACCTGGCGCTGGTTCTGCTTCTCGCGACCCTTGCCGGTGTTGCGGCAGCCCTTGCCGGGGCGCGGATTGCGTCCCGAGCGCTCTCCCGGCCGGTGGCGGAGCTTCGCCGATCGGCGCTGGCTCTGGGCAAGGGGCAGCCTATGCCCGCGCACTCCGGGCGTCCGCCGCTTGAGTTCGAGCCGGTGTTCGGCGCTTTCGAGCGCATGGCCGCCGACATCCGCGCCAGCCAGAGCGCGCTGGAGGAGGCCAGGCGGCGCACAGCAGCAGTCCTCGCGACGGTCGCCACCGGTGTTGTCGGTGTGGATCTGCGGGGCAGGGTACTCATCGCCAACCGCCAGGCGGTGGATCTGCTGGGAACTCAGCTCGAAGAGGGGGAGCCGTTCCTCGAGCGCCTCGCGCCCGAGTGGGCGCCGCTCGCCGGCGCGGTGCGGCAGTTCCTGGACAATCCGGCGGTGGACGGAACCGCGGAGCTGGAGGTTGGTGGGCGCCGGCTCACACTGCAGCTAGCCTCGCTGGGGCCGGACGTGCGTGGCGTGGTCATGGCGCTCAACGACATCACCGATGTCTCCCGGGCAGAGCGGGTGCTGGCCTGGGGCGAGATGGCGCGCCAGGTGGCGCACGAGATCAAGAACCCCCTCACCCCGATGCGCCTCGGCATGCAGCACCTGCGCCGGGTCTATCGCGACCGCAGAGGGGAATTCGATCGCACACTGGAAGAAACATCCGAACGCATCCTGGGCGAGATCGATCGGCTAGACACCATCGCCCGGGCCTTCAGCCGTTTCGCCGCGCCGGAGGACGTGCATCAGCCACTGGAACGGATCGACCTCGGTGCGACGGTCGGTGAGGTGGTGCAGCTGTATCGACTGGCCGAGGCGGGGTGCGAGGTTCGTCTCCTGGTGGAGCCCCAGGCATTCGGGGCCGCTCACTCTGATGAGGTGAAGGAAGTAGTGGTGAACTTGCTGGAGAACGCCCGGAATGCGGGCGCCAAGGTCGTTCGGGTCACCGTAGCGCCCGCACTTATCCGGGTGGAGGACGACGGCGCGGGTATTCCTCCCGAGCTCCTCCCCCGGGTTTTCGAGCCCCGTTTCTCTACTACTACGAGCGGGTCGGGGCTGGGGCTCGCTATCGTGCGGCGGCTGGTGGAGAGCTGGGGGGGACGGATCGAAGTGGAGAGTGAATCCGGGCGGGGAACAGTGGTGACCGTGCGGCTGCCGTCGTGAGCTACCTCGAGGAAATCTTCGCCCGTTCGGCCTGGGCCACGATCAAGAGCTGGTCCTGGTTGCGCCCGCGCCGAAGCAGGCGCACGGCGGCTTGCATCTGGCGGTCGGAGAGCGCCCGTCGCCTGGCCTCAGCCACCGGCCCAAACACGGTCCGGGCGATTTCGTAGCCCAGCTGCTCGTCGACGTACCCACTGGCGATGTCGAACGTGTCGCGACCAAGGTCCAGTCCATTCTGCTTCAGCCTCCCGAATACGTCATTCCGCATCTCCTCAGTGACGCGAAACGACTCCGAGCTCGGAGGCTGAGCTTTCTTCATATCGGCCGCGTAGCCAGATAGAACCGAGCGGAACACGCTCAGGTTCTCGCCTAACGCGCTCAGCAGGGTGCGTTCGGCGTCAGAGCGGGGAACACCGCGTACTGGAAGATCCGGGAGAATGCCGCTGGCATCGGGAATGGGGCGGCCGGAGGCGGTCCGAAACACTTGCGGCAGCTGGGCCGGGGTCCGGTTGCCCATAGCACCTTCTGCGTCGGCCTTGGGGCGCTGCACCGATCGCCCGCTGGGCGTGTACCACCGTGCGGTGGTCAGCTTGAGGGCGATCTCCTCGCCAAGAGGATAGGTGGTCTGGAGCACGCCCTTCCCGAAGCTCGGTGTCCCCAAAATCACGGCGCGATCGTGGTCCTGTAGAGCGCCGGCGATCAGCTCGGCTGAGCTGGCCGTACCCTGGTTGATCAATAGCGCCAGCTTGAGCCCGCTCCAGCTACCGGAAGTACCGGCCAAGTAAACCCTGGAGTGCTGAGCCGAACGGCCGCGAGACACCGCCACTGTGTCACCGGGTTCGAGAAACAGGCTGGCGACGCGGACACCTTCGTTGATGAGCCCGCCCGGATCGCCCCGCAGATCCAGGACGAGTGAGGTCATGCCTTCCCCTACGAGCCGGTCGATCGCCTGGCGAAGCTCGTCGGCTGCGCCTTCGCTGATCCGCCGGAGCTCGACGTAGCCGACGCCGCCGCCCAGGAAGATGCCTTGCGAGGTTGCGGGTACGTGGACCACGGTCCGGGTCAGCCGCCGCACCACCGCGGAGCTGGATCCCCTCGGACGCACTATGATGGTGACAAGCGTGCCGGAGCCCGCCGAAAGCGCCTCTTGAAGCCGGCGCGCCGACCAGCCCCTGGTGCTCTTTCCATCGATACTCAGAATCTCGTCGCCAGGCCCAAACACGCTGCGCGCGTCGCCGATATGCGCGTCAGTCGATCCCACATCGACCTCGGTGCCTGACATCTGCCGCTGGTACTGGCGGTAGGTCTCGCGGGTGAGAAGCTCGGCATAGGGGTCGCGCAACGAGGCCACCAGCGTTTTCGCGGCGGTCTGGTAGAGGTCCCCCTCGCCCATTGAATCGATGTAGTTGCTGTGGATGGAGGCGACGACATTCTCGAACAAGCGGGCCTGCTGGTAGACACTCCCGTCCGGCGCTGCCTTCCGGCGGAGCAGCCAGCCTCCACTGATTATCGCGAGCACGAGGATGGCGATGAGGCCGCCCCAGCGCGCTCTAATAGAAGGTCTCACCATGACGAGTTGCTCCCGCGAAATGCCAGAACGTCTGCCGGATGCATACCCCTCGGGAAGGGGGACACGGATTGGACTACGGTTACAGGGTAGGGCAGCAAGATGAGGGCCGCCCAGCCGGCAGGGGCCTACCTTCGGATCAGTTTCCCCGTGGATTCCCCGGGTCGAAGGTCAGGGTCGAGTCCCGCCATACGGCCGCGGAAGCCACGTGGCAGGCGTCAACGAACACATTGGACGGATGGCTGCCGCGCTGGAGGAGCGCGTGCAGCATCTCATGGCGGACCAGCCACTCCTGCCCTAGTGCATTGGCAGGGAGATAGATCCGATTGCCCTGCCGGACCCACCACGCGTGGGCCATCTCTCCGGCGAGCTCGATTGCTCCGGAAGGGGCGTCGACCGCGTAGAAACTCACGTCGGTCATTTTGCCTTGACGGCCTGAACATGCAACCGTCTTGTCCCACCACTCCTGATACAGTCCCAGTGTGGGGACAGCCCAGGAACGTGCGAGGGGTGCGAGCGGAGCGCCGGCGGCCCGTGGAGCGGCGCAGGCACCCATCCCCAGCACCAGGAAGACAGCACAGCATAGCCTACCCATGTGAAACTCCGGATTTCGAAACTCGAACCGGCGGTAGGCTGGGGGTATCTCCGCCACGATCGGCGCCGGGAGACCGGCAGGATCAGAATCTGTTGCAGGATTCGGTCCACTTTCGCGGCTGCCGGGTACCGGGAACCGCATCGGCACGAGGTAGGTTGCGAATCCCAATCCGGAGCCGATCCCATGCTTGCCCGAATTCGCTCCGCCGCCGTCTTGGGCATCGACGCGTACCCGGTGGACGTCGAGGTGGACATCACCAACGGGCTTCCTTCCTTCTCCACTGTCGGACTGCCGCAGGGCGCGGTAAAAGAGGGCCGCGAGCGGGTGAGCGCAGCGCTCGCCAACGCGGGCTTCTCGTTCCCTCTCCGGCGTATCACCGTCAACCTGGCACCGGCGGACATCCGTAAGGCCGGGTCGGCCTTCGATCTGCCCATCGCGCTCGGGATTCTCGTGGCCAGCGGCCAGCTGCCCCAGGAGCGGCTGCGAGACCAAGCCGTCATCGGTGAGGTCGGTCTCGAAGGAGACCTGCGGCCGGTACGGGGCGCGCTCTCCATGGCCCTTGCCGCGCGTACCGCGCGCTACCGCGGCGTGCTGCTCCCCCATGACAACCTCCCGGAGGCCTCAGTAGTAGAGGGACTCGACGTGTGCGGTGCGCGCACGCTGCTCGAGGTTTGCGCTCACCTGTGTGGCACCCAACTGATCGAGCCCACCAAGGTCGACATCCCGGCGCTCATGGCCGATCTCGGCGCCAGCGATACCGACTTCGCCGATGTCAGAAGCCAGGCCGCGGCCAAGCGCGCGCTGGAGGTGGCGGCGGCCGGCGGCCACAATATCCTGATGATCGGCCCGCCGGGAGCCGGAAAGACCATGCTGGCCCGGCGCCTGCCAACGATTCTTCCTTCCATGGGTCTGGAGGAGGCACTCGAGACCACCAAGATCCACAGCGTTGCGGGAACGCTCCCGGCGGGTCAGTCGCTTCTTACCCAACGCCCGTTCCGCTCGCCGCATCACACCATCAGCGATGCCGGGCTGATCGGCGGCGGCTCGTCACCCCGCCCTGGCGAGGTGAGTCTCGCTCATGGCGGAGTGCTGTTCCTAGACGAGCTGCCCGAGTTCCGGCGGAGCGTGCTGGAGGTGCTACGCCAGCCGCTGGAGGACGGCGTGGTCACCCTGAGCCGTGCGGCCATGAGCTTGACCTACCCAGCCCGGTTCATGCTCGCCGCCGCCATGAATCCCTGTCCCTGCGGTTATCTGGGCGACCCGCTCCATGCCTGTAGTTGCGGACCCCTGGCCATCGAGCGCTACCGCTCCCGGATCTCGGGGCCGCTGCTCGACCGCATCGACATTCACCTCGAGGTTCCCGCTGTGGCATACGGCGATCTGGCCGGAGACCAATCCGGCGATACCAGCGCCACCATCCGGAGCAGGGTCGAGCAGGCGCGGGCGATCCAACGGACACGTTTTCGTGATCAGCGGGGGGTCTATGCCAACGCCCACATGAGCGCCCGCGACCTAAGGCGCCACTGCCGGCTGACTGAGCCGGTGGAATCGGTGCTTCGTCAGGCGGTGACGCGGCTCAGCTTATCCGCACGGGCCTATCACCGTGTGCTCAAGATCGCGCGTACCATTGCCGACCTAGCCGGGGCAGCCGAAATCACGACGGCCCAGGTCAGCGAAGCCATTCAGTATCGAAGCCTGGATCGGAAACAGGAATTTGCATGATCGGGCCGGGTGACACAACCGTTGCACTCGAACCGGCCGGCCGCTCTGGGAATCTGCGAGACCCTACGCAGGCCACCGTTGCCATGCCAGGGTGAGCGCCGCTATCACCTTGCAATCATGCGGGATAAGCGATGGCCCGGTATCTGCTAAAGGTGTCTTGCCCATCTCGTATGTCACGGGCCCGGCGGCGGTGGCCAGACTCTATACCCGAAGAGACAGCGTCGAGCAATGCGCGTTTCCCTTCAGCCAGTGTGGGGGTGAGGTTGAGTATCCTGGGCAAAACCCTCTCGCCCTACCAGCGGTTCTTTCGCCTGGACACCGTCCGGAGCAAGATCCTCGCGTTTGCTCTGGTGGTGACGCTGATTCCTTCCGGCCTCACGGCGTGGATCTCCTACACCCAGAATCGAAAGGCCCTGGACGAGAAGATCTCCCAGGAGCTGCTCAGCTCCAGCGCGCAGACCGCGCGCGAGATGGACGTGTGGCTCAAGGAGCGGCTCTACGATCTTCGTGTGTTCGCGAGCTCGTATGAAGTGTCAGAGAATCTGGGGCGAGGCGCCGGCGCCTCGAAGACGCAGGGCCGGCTGAGCGACTACCTCAACTCGGTCCGCGAGCGATTCAGCGACTACGAGGAGCTCCTGGTACTGGACCCTCAGGGACGCATGGTCGCCAGCAGCACGAACAAGCCTCGGCCGCTTCGGCTTCCCAGCGATTGGGCTCACGAGCTCACCTCCACCAACGCCCTTGTCGTCGATGCCTCCTGGGACCAATCCCTGGCCAAGGGGATCCTCCTGGTCGCGGTCCCGGTCCAGCGTGGGGATGGCAGGATGGTCGGAGCCCTGGCCGCCAGGCTGAACCTGCGGGGGGCCACGGAAGGCCTGAAAACCTTTGCGCCGGGAACGTCGGGACAGGTTTACCTGATGGCAGCCGGAGGTAAGGTCATGGTCAGCTCCCGGACCAGCTCCGCCGAGCTCATGAAAGTCACCCTGAGACCAGCCCTGCTCGCGCGGCTGACCGCGCACGAAGGAGCAGTGTTCACCTACGAGAGCGTTTCCGGAGCGGAGGTTCTTGGGACTTTGAGGCCAGTCCCCCGGGTCGGCTGGGCAGTCCTGGCCGAGATCCCGGTGGACGCCGCATACCAGCAAGTGCGAGGATTCCGGGACGTGACCCTCGCCATCGTGGCGGGTCTGCTTCTCGGCGTTACCGCCATCGCCTACCGCCTCGCGCTGCTCATCGTTCAACCCCTGGAGCGGCTCACCAAGGGAGCTGCGGAAGTGGCCGAAGGCGACCTGGCTGTGGATCTACCGACAGCCACCGGCGAGGTGGGTGACCTGACCTACGTGTTCAATCACATGGTGGGTCGCCTTCGGCAAAGCCGTCAGGACCTGGACTCCGTCAACGAAACTCTGCGCCAGCAAAACGAAGAGCTCGAGCGCCTGTCCTCCTCGGATTCGCTGACCGGCCTCTCCAACCGGCGCGTCCTGACCCAGCGGTTATCCGAAGAGCTGCTGCGGGCTCAGCGGCAAAGCCATTCGTTCACGGTGCTGATGCTGGATGTGGACCACTTCAAGAAGTACAACGACACCTACGGTCATCCGGCCGGCGACGAGGTCTTGAAGAAGGTGGCCAACATCCTCCGCAACTGCACTCGCGCGGGCGACTGCACTGCGCGCTATGGTGGAGAGGAGTTCGCGGTCCTGCTTTCAGGAAAGGGCGGGGACACGGCGCTAGCCCTGGCCGAGCGGATCCGCGAACGAGTGGCGGCAGAGGATTTCGTTGGGGGCAAGGTCACTATCAGCGGCGGGATCGCCGAATTCCCGCACCACGGTCACACCGCCGAGGCCGTCATTTCCAGCGCGGACGAGGCCCTGTACGACGCCAAGCGGCAGGGGCGCAACCGCGTCGTGTGCGCCCGCGGGAAGCAGAAGCCGTCAGGCAAGATCTAGCTAAGGCCTGGCCACAAGACTCCGGAAGATCCAGCCGCCTCGTCCGCTGTCGTCGCCGATCCGTATCCACTCATCGACATACGAATAACCGATCAAGGCGTCACCGGCCTCCACTCCGAACTCGATGCGGGAGGTTGTGCCGGGGCCGGCCCGCACGTTTCCCCGTCCAGCGGCGACCAGCCGAATAGGCAGCGCGAACGCGGTTTCGCCCGGGCGCTGCGCTCCGCGCTCGCCAGCCGCCAGCCGCTGCCGGGCGGCTCCGGCAAGCATTTTCGCCTGGTTCGCAAGGTACAGGGCGCCCCCGTAGTTCTCCTTGTCGAACTCGGCCGAGCTCTCCTTCAATAACCTGGTGGCCTGGGTTCCTTCGGGCGTAGGCAGCTGTCCCGGCACGGCCTTCAAGGTCTGGAGGGCCACTTCGGCCTCGGCTATCCCCGACGCGGCCTCGGCCCGGCTGGCCAGCGTCTGGAGTTTGGCCATGGCTCTCACGACTTCCTGTCGGGTTTCATCGAGCCGGGCTTGGAGCTGGTCTACCTGCGCTTCCTTCTCCATGAGGCTGAGCTCGAGCCGCGCAATGCGCCTTTCGAGATCCGCAGGCGCGGTTCCAGGTCGAGTGGGCCGCGGCTTGGGTGCCGGGGCGGTCTCGGGTTTGGGGGCACACGCGACCACAACCA
>JBDTUV010000081.1:0-8947 GCA_040007575.1 Gemmatimonadales bacterium | reverse complement strand
TGACCGGCCAGGAGCCGGGACACGAAGATCGATACGACCCCTGCCTCGGACTTGGGGTCCTGCCGGGGCCCGAACACGTTGGCATACCGGAGCGCGATGCCGTCGAAGCCTCGCAGGGCCGCGAGCGCACGCATGTAGTACTCACCCGCGAGCTTGCTCACGCCATAGGGGGAGACCGGGAGCTTGGGTGCGGTTTCCGGGGTGGGGATCACGGCGGGGTCGCCGTAGACCACGCCGCCGCTGCTGGCGAAGATCACCCGTTTCACCCCGCCCTCACCCGCTGCCTCGAGCAGGTTGACGAAGCCGACCACGTTGATGTGGCTGTCGAACGCCGGCCGATCCACCGAGACCCGCACGTCGATCTGGGCCGCGTGGTGGTTGACGACATCGAAACGCCCGGTGGCGACTGTTTCACGAGCCTGTGGAGACCGAATATCGGCTCGCACGAACCGAGCCCCCTGGGGCACGTTAGCTTCGTGACCACGGGACAAGTCGTCGAGTACAACCACCTCCCACCCCTCGCGTAAATACGCCTCGGCAATGTGGGAACCGATGAACCCCGCACCCCCCGTTACCAATACCCTGCCGCTCATCCTGCGCGTCTCGGCATCCCGCTCTCCTGCAACCGGTTAGTAGAGGAACCATCGTCACTGGAACGCCCCGCAATATAGATGGGGCTCGGGTGGAGGGAACCGCCGGGAGCGGGTAAGCTGGTAGGCGGGTAAGTTGTCACCTGGCAAACGACGAGGGGCCGAAGCTCGATTCGAGTTCCGGTCCCTCGGTGCGCTCAGTGACGTTCGTTTGTGTTTGCTTACCCGCTTACCCACCTACCCGCTTACGATGGCAGTTTCGCGACCTGTGTCACGTCGCTGCCGGGCGGGATGTCCGGCGACACGACGTTGAGCACCAGTGCTGTGGCGGTGTGGTCCCTGACGTGAACGATCTGCAGCGTAGCCATCAGCTCGTTGACGCGGATCGTGCCATCCGAGACTCGCTGTGGCCGACGGCGCACCTCGAAGAGGTCTCCGCGCGCGACGCCATCTTCCCTGCCCTTGTCGATAAAGACCACCATCTGCGGTTCCTTGAGCTCCTGACGTCCGAGGCCGCCGATCATCGAGCCGCGAATGCCATCGGCAACCGGCACCGCGCGGGCGCCCACACCGGGGGAGAAGCTCTCGACCGGTAGCACGCGCTGGCCGTTCCGGATCGGCCCGTAGATTGCGACGACACTTGCCAGGTAGTGACCATCGACTGATTCGATCACCTGAGCCAGGCCGGTGGGAACCACCACGTTGCCGTGGGGATCGAGCTCCGCCCCGAGCTGAACCACCAGCAGGGTGTCGCCGACCTCATAGCTGGCGCCTCTGGGTGCGGTCAGAGCAATGATGGCATACGGCAGCGCATTGGCCCGGTTGTTGGCGGCCTTGATCTGCTGGGGCGTGACCGGCCCGAGCACCTGGCCGTACGGAAGCCGCTGGTTCTCGGTCAGGAAGCCGGACGAATAGAACTCGCTGGGCCGCAGCGGACGGTAGGGCTGGTCGGTATAGGCCCTGAGGATCTCGGCCACACTGCGAGCGCGGCTGGCCTGGAACAGGGGCGCCTGGTTGTTGGACTCGGTTTCAGCCAGGGACTGCTGCTGTGGGCCCCGGGCGAGCGTTTCGGTTGAGTCGTCGCCCCCAAGCAGCGGCGTGGTGTCAGCCGGCTGGGGCGGAGGCGGTGTATCCATGGTGGCAACGGCACCACTGTCAGCTGGAACGGCAGCCACGTTGTCACTGGGAGCGATGCGCAGCACTTCACCTGGATAGATCCAGTGCGGATCTTCGACTACGTCGGTGTTCAGGCGATAAATGCCCGGCCACAGAAAGGGATCCTTGAGATAGAGCTGCGCGAGATCCCAGAGCGTGTCGCCCTTGCGCACGGTATGGGTCTGGGGGAGCGGATCCTGGGCCAGTGCGGCGGTCGCGGGCAAGGCGACGGTCAGCGCGGCCAACCACCCCAGGGTGCAGGAAAACTTGCGCGGCATCGGGATCTCCCAGCGGCGTGTCTGTCGGGTGAGGAATGAAGTCCGATCAAGGTACCTCGGGAGCCGAGTTGCAAGATCAAAGCCACTGCGAAGCAGCTTCAGCAGTGGCTTCTAAGCCATTGCCACATGGCTGCTTGTGTAACTGGAGAGGAGGGGCGTCAAGGCGGTAAGAGGTCTGGCGATCGGCGGGAGAACGGGCAGGCAGCGGGACGGCTGGACGGCGGGACAGGAGGACAAGAGGGGCGCCGGCTGACGAGTTCGGCCTGTTCTGTCCGGTCGTTCGATTGCTGTTGCTGTCCCGCTGCCCAGCCGCCCCGCTGCCCGCCTTAAAACGGCAGATCGTCGTCTTCGGCGTCGAGCGCCTCGGGAAAGTCGTCGAAAGACTCCTTGCCTTTCGGGGCGGCCGCACCCGCCGCGACCTTGCTCGGGGCCGAGAAGGCCTCGCTGCTCTCTCCCTTGCCCGACAGAAGAATCAGCTCCCGCCCGTTGATCTCGGTGGTGTAGCGGGTCTGTCCCTCACGATCCTGCCAGGAGCGGTACTCGATGCTCCCCTCGACGTAGACCTTGTCGCCCTTTTTGCAGTAGCGCTCCGCAATGTCGGCCAGGGTGGAGAACTTGGTATTCCAGAACACCACGCGGTGCCACTCCGTCTTCTCCTGCTTCTCGCCTGCCTTGTCCTTCCACTGGCGGCTGGTGGCGATTGACAGCGTCGCAACCCGGGACCCGTTCGAGGTACTGCGGACTTCCGGGTCCGCGCCGAGGTTCCCGACCAAGATGGCTTTGTTCATACTCCGACTCACATGTACCTCCCGAGTTCGACGTGGGTCCGATGCGGGTGAACCCGCGCATGATACGCAGAGCGCAAGGCGCGCCCTAAACCAAAAGCATTCTCCGATTGACCTAATCTACGCATGCTGCTCCAGCGCCAGCCAGAGCACCAGGGCGTCTTCCTTCGGATTGCGGTAGTACGCGGCTCGCTGGCCCACCGGTCTGAAGCCGGAGCTCAAATAGAGGGCCTGCGCCGAGCGGTTCGACTCTCTTACCTCCAGAAAGACCTCCTCGACCCGCCGCTTCCGGAGATAGGCGAGCCCGGCACGCAGCAGCGCGCGAGCCACCCCGCGACGGCGGAAGTCGGGAGACACCGCGAGATTCAGGACCTCCCCGGTGCCGGCCACCTCCCGAGCGATGAGATACCCCGCGATACCGCGCCCGCTGTTGGCCACAAGTCCGAACGACCAGGGGGAGTCCAGGGCTTCGCGGAAGCTGGTCTCGCTCCATGGATCGCTGAAGCAGCGGCGCTCGATCTCGACGAGCGGTGCCGCATCAGCCGGGACTGCCGACCGAATCCGGTAAGGGGCGTCCATGGGCCATCTCCCAACGCGCCTGCGCTTCCGCCGGCCTGCCGTACGCCGGCTCCCATTCCGACACTGCATCTATCCGGCGAGCCCCGCCGGCCGGACCGACCAGGCCGAGTAACCGGCTGGCGTGGGGCGCGCCGTCCGGTGGCCCGATGACCGGCCGGCCGACCCAGCTTTCCAGTACTGTGATGATGTCGGCGGGCGCTTCCCCGACCACGACCGCGGGCGTGAACCCACCATGTACCAGCTGATCCGGACGCCGGACCGACGGAGCCAGCTCGGTGTGAATCCGCTCGGGTAAAAAGCGATACGCAGCCGCGTACACCTCGCCTCGCAGCGCGCCCGCCACCGCGAGGACCATTTCTTCCGCCCGGGCGACCCCGGCAGCCCGCACCAGCAACGAGGGCGCAACCCAGAGCGGGAGACCGCGAGCCTGCACCAGGGCCTTCGCTGCAGAGGCACCGACTCGTAGTCCGGTGAAGCTCCCCGGTCCATCGCTCAGGACGATGCCGGTCACGTCGTCGAGTGAGACGCCGGCCCGCAGAAGGAGGCGTTGGATCATCGGCAGGAGCTCGGCAGCGTGCCGGCGGGCGCCCGCCACGTTCTCCTCCAGCGGGTCCGCTCCCGATACACCGAGGGCGACCGAGGCGCGGTCGGTTGCGGTTTCGATGGCCAGCAACATCAGAGCGATTCCAGCCCGCGGCGGGCGGGATCGGGCAGGTGTACGAGCCTGAAACGCCGGGTGGGCGTAGGAATCCAGGCACCGGCACGCTCAGGCCACTCGATCAGTATGGCGTCCCCCTCGGCAACGAGTCCCTCCCAGTCGAGGTCGGCTGCTTCGTCTGGAGAACGCAGTCGAAAGCAATCGAGGTGGAACACCGGTCCTCTGGCTCCCTGGTAGCGGTGCACCAGCGCATAGGTGGGACTGGTGGCCGGCCCGGTGACGCCGAGGCCGCGCGCGATGGCCTGGATCAACGTCGTCTTCCCTGCCCCGAGGTCACCCTCGAAGGTGACCAGCTCACCCGGGCGGAGCGCCCGGCCGAGGGCCTCTCCCTGGGCATCGAGCTCGCCCTTCGTCAGCGAGAGCGTCACGCCTGCCGGCGGACCTTGCCCGTAGGACCTCGCCGCACGTTCGGCGCACCCACCGCCTTAAGCTCGTTCAGCTGGTCCCGCAGCAGCGCAGCCACCTCGAACTCCAGATTGGCCGCCGCCTCCCGCATCTGCCGTTCGATAGAGGTGATCATCGTGGCCCGCTTGGCTGGATCCTTCAGGTCGAGCCGGTCATGCAAGGGTGCCATGGGCTCGACTCGCTCGGTTCGGGCATCTGCCACGTGGGTGGAGAGCCGGACCTGCTCCATCGACTTCACGATGGACGTGGGGGTGATGCCATGCGTTTCGTTGTGCGCCTTCTGAATGGCACGGCGCCGATCCATCTCGTCGAGCGCCCGCTGCATCGAGCCGGTCATCCGGTCGGCGTAGAGGATGGCGCGGCCGTTGACGTGGCGCGCAGCGCGGCCGATCGTCTGCACCAGGGAGCGGTCCGAGCGCAAGAAGCCCTCCTGGTCGGCATCGAGGATGGCAACCAGGGACACCTCGGGTAGATCGAGTCCCTCGCGCAGGAGGTTGATGCCGACCAGTACGTCGAAGTCGCCCAGCCGGAGGCCCCGCAGAATCTCCATCCGCTCGATGGCATCGATGTCGGAGTGCAGATACCGCACCCGGACACCAGCCTGCTGGAGGTAGTCGGTGAGATCCTCCGACATCCGCTTGGTCAACGTCGTGACCAGGACCCGCTCGCCCAGGGCTTCGCGCAGCCGGATCTCGGAAAGCAGATCGTCTACCTGACCCCGCACTGGCCGGACATCCACCATCGGATCGATCAGGCCGGTCGGACGAATGATCTGCTCGACAACGACGCCCTCCGACAGTCTGAGCTCGAGATCGCCCGGGGTGGCCGAGAGATTGACCATCTGGGGAGCCAGCGCCATGAACTCGTCGAAGTGAAGCGGGCGGTTGTCCAGCGCCGAAGGTAGCCTGAAGCCGTAATCCACCAGGGTCAGCTTGCGGGCACGATCGCCGTTGAACATGCCGCCGATCTGCGGCAGGCTGACGTGGGACTCGTCTACTACCACCAGGAACTCGGGTGGGAAATAGTCGATGAGGCAGGCGGGCCGCTCCCCCGGAAGCCGGTTGCTCAGGTGCCGCGAGTAGTTCTCGATGCCGGCACAGGTGCCCACCTCCAGCAGCATCTCGATATCGAACGAGGTGCGAGATTCGAGCCGCTGCGCCTCGAGCAGCTTGCCCGCGCCTTTCAGCTCCGCCAGACGGACAGTGAGCTCCTCCCGGATGGCTTTCACCGCGCGCTCGATCGTGGGACGCTGGGTGACGAAGTGCTTGGCCGGGTAAATGGCGCACTGCTCCAGCTGAGCGATGGTGTCGCCAGTGAGCGGATTGATCTTGCTGATCCGCTCTACCTCGTTACCCCAGAGCTCGATCCGGATCGCTTGTTCCGCATAGGCAGGGAAGATCTCGATGGAGTCGCCCCGGACCCGGAAAGTCCCCTGGTCGAACGCCACGTCGTTCCTACCGTAATGAATTCGCACCAAGTCAGAGAGTATGTCGTCACGGCCGCGCTGCTCGCCCTGGCGCACCGTCACCATGAGCTTACGGTACTCCACCGGGTCTCCCAGGCCGTAGATGGCGCTCACGCTGGCCACGATCACTACATCCTCCCGCTCCATCAGGCTGGAGGTGGCCCGGAGGCGAAGACTCTCGATGTCCTGATTGATCGATGCGTCCTTCTCGATGTAGACGTCAGTGGAGGGTACGTACGCCTCGGGCTGGTAGTAGTCGTAGTAGGAGACGAAGTACTCGACCGCGTTGCGCGGCAGGAACTGCCGGAGCTCGCCGTACAGCTGGGCCGCAAGGGTCTTGTTGTGCGACAGCACCAGGGTCGGCTTGCCGTAGTTCGCGATGGTGTGGGCCAGGGTCATCGTCTTGCCCGACCCGGTCACCCCGAGCAGCGTCTGATATTTGTCGCCCCGCTCGAGACCGGCAGTCAGCTCGCGGATGGCCTTGGGTTGATCGCCGGCGGGCTGGAAGGGGGCGACGACTTCGAAACGGGGGCTGCTCATGGAAAGGAAATATACACTGCCGGGGTTTCTTCGGTAGCATGTCATTCTGAGCGAAGCGAAGAATCTCTGCGGGTAGCTGAGGGATCCTTCGCGCTACTCAGGATGACAGCCTAGCCGAGTTCCCCCATGTCGAGAAGCTTTTTCCACTGCGCAGCCGGAACCGGGATGACCGACAGGCGTGACATGCGCACCAGTCCGAGATCTGAAAAAGCAGGGTCGGCTTTAATCGTGGCCAGTGAGACCGGCTTCGGCAGACGGCGATCGGCTTCGAGATCCACGACCATCAGTTTTGGATCCTTGCCCTTCGGATCCACGTAGGGTGCGCTTGTGATACGGGCAAGGCCTACGATCTCCTTGCCCACGTTCGAATGATAGATCAGGGCCGCATCGCCGGCAGCCATGCTGCGAATATGCTTCAAGGCGAGCGCGTTGCTGACGCCGTCCCAGACCGCGCGCCGCTCACGCTCGAGCTGATCGAAGGGGTAAACGTCCGCGTCGGTCTTGAGGATCCAATAGGCCACTACTGCGGCTTCCGCACCGCGAAGGTCTTCGAGTCTACGGAATCACCATTGGCGTAGATCGTGATGCGGTATGCGCCCGGGGCCCAGCCTTTGGCCCTGGAGGAGTGGATCTCGGTATTCTCGCGACCCTTGGGCTGAATCGTCTTGGTCGACGAGTCTATGACTTCGCCCTTCTGGTTGGTCCAGTGGGCCTGGAACAAGGCAGTGTCCGGGGACCCCACGGTGCCAATCGAGACGTATACCGTATCCACCGGGTCGAACTGGAACGTCGGCTCGGTGACCCGGCTGCCCGCCCCGATGTGTTTCCCGATCATCACGTTGGTGATCTTCAAGGTCTTGGAGGTCTCGATCGCCCTGACCGAGTCGGCCTTCGCGGCGCTGTCTCTTGCGGCGGCCGCGGCCTTGCCTGCGGTCGACGTCTCGCCGCCACCGCATCCAGCCAGTGATGCGATCAACACAGTCAGCCCCACCCTCACGACGTGCCCCATGCTATCTCCTCGTTTCCGGTGGTTAGTTTGCTGGCGTTTCGCGTCGCTCGATCTCGGTAACACCCTTCACCCGCCGCACCGCCTTCATCACCTTCCCGAGATGGGGAAGATTGTCCACCTCGACAAAGATGGTGCCGAACACCGACCCGTCCTTAGTGTGCAGGTCGGCGCCGCGGATGTTGGTGCCGGTCTGGCTGATGGCTTCCATGATGTCCGCGTACAGGCCGCGGCGGTCCTCACCGGTCACCGCCAGGCGCACGGCAAACGCCTCCCCGGCGGTCTCTTGCCAATCAATGTCCACCCGGCGGCCATCGGCCGCCAGCGTCAGCAGGTTAGGGCAGTCGGCGCGGTGAATCGAGATCCCGCGCCCCTGGGTGACGTATCCTACCACCGAGTCGCCCGGGACCGGTTGACAGCACTGGGCGTAGCGCACCATGAGCCCGTCCACGCCCTGGATCTTGATCCCGCGACCCAGCCTGATCCGGTCGATAACCCGGCCGAAGACGGTAGGCTTGGGCTCCTGGAGCTCGTCGCTCGGGAGATCGGGGTAGAGCGCCCGCATGACATGCCCGATGGGCACGTCTCCACGGCCGACCGCGATCTCGAGCCCGGCCCCGTCGGCGAGCGAAAGGGACACCGCGGCCTTGTCCAGTCGGGCGTCGTCGGGCGGATCGAGACGCCGGCGGCGGACCTCGCGGGTGAGGATCTCCTTGCCGAGGCTCCGGCTGACCGTTTCCTCCTCGTGGTTTACCCACTGCTTGATCTTCTGCCTGGCGCGGGCGGTGCGGACGTGACTCAGCCAGTCGCGGCTCGGCTTGGCTGAGGCGCTAGTGAGAATCTCGATCGTGTCGCCGCTCTTGAGCTCCCGATGCAGCGGCGCGATGCGCCCATTCACCTTGGCGCCCTGGCACTTGAGCCCGACTTCGGTGTGCACGTGGAATGCGAAATCGATGGCAGTGGAGCCTTTGGGTAGCCGCTTCACGTCGCCCTGCGGCGTAAAGATAAAAATTTCGTCCTGGTACAGGTCGATTTTCAGGAACTCGAGGAACTCCTCGGGGCTATGCGTGTCCTGCTGCAGCTCGAGGAGCTGACGGAACCATCCCAGATGCTGGTCCAGCTCGTCGGGCTTGCCGTCGCGCTTGTAGACCCAGTGGGCCGCGATACCGTACTCTGCGGTGCGATGCATGTCCTGGGTGCGGATCTGCACTTCGAACAGTTGGCCGCCCGGCCCGAAGATGGTGGTGTGCAGCGACTGGTACGCGTTCGACTTCGGGCTCGCGATGTAGTCCTTGATGCGCTCCTGCAGCGGCGTCCAGTTGTGGTGGATGATGCCGAGCACGTGGTAGCAGTCGGGCACCGAGTGAACGAGCACGCGGATGGCCATGAGATCGTAGATCTCGTCGAACCCCTTCTGACGGCGGCG
>JBDTUV010000080.1:0-8992 GCA_040007575.1 Gemmatimonadales bacterium | reverse complement strand
TGGGGGCCGGGACAGGAGGAGCTCAACCTCGGCCACGAGGAGCCGGTGGAGATGGCCGACCGGCACAGCATCTTCAAGCACGGCGTGAAGGAGGTGGCCGCGCTGATGGGAATGTCGGTGACCTTCATGGCCAAGTGGAACACCAATTTCGCCGGCAACTCCTGCCACGTGCACAGCTCGATCTGGGACAAGAAGACGGGCGCGCCCCTCGGCTGGGAGCCGAAGGGACCGGCCCACATGTCGGCCAAGCTCGCCTCCTGGACGGCGGGGCAGCTGGAGCTGGGACGGGAGCTGAGCGTTTTCTATGCGCCGTACGTGAACAGCTACCGCCGGTACCAGGCCGGCTCGTTCGCGCCGACCCGCCTGGTGGCGGGGGTAGACAATCGGACCTGCGGCTTACGGATCCTGGGCCACTCGGCCAAGGCGATCCGAGTGGAGAACCGCTCTCCCGGGGCCGATGCCAACCCCTACCTGGCGTTTGCCGCCACCATCGCGGCCGGACTGCATGGGATCGAGCAGGGCCTCAAGTTCGAGGGACTCTACACCGGCAACGCCTACGCCGATCCCGCGGTGCGCCAGGTGCCGATGACGCTGTACGAGGCTGTCGACCTGTTTGCGGGCTCGAAGGCCGCCCGAGCCGCCTTCGGCGACGTGGTGGTAGATCACTACGTGAATACGGCCCGGCAGGAGCAGGGGGTGTACGATCGGCGAGTGACGGATCTCGATCTGCAGCGGAATTTTGAGCGGGCTTGAGCGGTCCGAGGAATTCTATGTCTCGTCTCGAGGGTAAGGTGGCGGTCATCACCGGTTCCGGCGCTGGACTCGGCGCCGAGGCCGCCAGGCTGTTTGCCAGCGAAGGCTGCGCGGTGGTGGTGAGCGACATGGAGACGACCGCCGGCGAGCGCGTCGTGGGAGAGATCAAAGCCGGAGGCGGCAAGGCGGTGTTCATCGCGGCCGACGTCCGCTCCACCGCCCAGGTCGAGGCCCTCTACGCCGGCGCCCGGAAGGCCTTCGGCAAGGTCGACGTGCTCTACAACAACGCCGGAGTCTCGCCGGGTGACGACGACGGCGTCGTGAACACCCCGGACGAGATCTGGGACCTGGTGCTCGACATCAACGTGAAGGGCGTAGCCCGCTGCTGCCGGGCCGGCATTCCCTACCTGCGGGAGGCCGGCGGCGGTTCCATCATCAACGTTGCAAGCTTCGTGGCGACGGTGGGGGCGGCCACGCCGCAGATCGCCTACACCGCATCGAAGGGGGCAGTCCTCTCCATGACCCGGGAGATCGCGGTCATTCACGCACGCGAGCGGATCCGCGCCAACGCGCTCTCCCCCGGGCCGGTGCGGACCGCTCTCCTCGAGAAGTTCCTCTCCACCGAAGAGAAACGGCAGCGCCGGCTGGTGCACATCCCCATGGGCCGTTTCGGCGAGGCCCGCGAGATCGCCCAAGCCGCCCTGTTCCTCGCTTCGGACGAATCGTCCTACATCACCGGGGCCGATTTCCGGGTGGATGGGGGGATCACAGCCGCCTACGTGACACCGGAGGGGATGCCCAAGTAAGGCGCGGCAGAGTTGCTCAGCATTCGGCCGTCTTGCGGGGTATTCGGGCGCGCGGTAACTCTGAGGAAACCACCCCGACACCCCTTCGGAGACCCCATGCATCGCTCGCTCTCGATTGCCGCCGCTGGAACCGGCGTGGCCGCTGCTCTCGCGATCGCCTGCTCGGGCAGTTTCGAGCCCACGACCGGCATCTTCCAGACTCCTGGCCAGGGCTCCACTCCTGAGCAAGCCTCATCGAAGGGCCCACGCTTGACTCCCCAGGTGAGCGGGACCAGCCAACGGCTCCAGGCAGTCAGCCCGGTAAACGATAAGGTGGTCTGGGCCAGCGGACTCGGTGGAACATTCGCAATAACCACGAATGGCGGAAACACCTGGCAATCCCGAGTAGTACCCGGTGCAGAGGCGCTCCAGTTCCGCGATGTCTTCGGGGTGAGCAAGAAGGTCGCCTATCTACTCTCTGCGGGGGAGGGCGCGGACAACCGTATCTACAAGACTACGGACGGAGGAGACATTTGGACCCTTCAATTCCAGGCGGGCCCTGACCCCCGAAACTTCTACGATTGCTTCGACTTCTGGAGCCCAGATCGGGGCATCACGTTCGCCGACGCGGTGGACGGTCGCTTCCCGGCAATCAGAACCCTGAACGGTAGGACCTGGCAAAACATCGGTGATCGGCTGCCCGCAGCCCAGGCGGGTGAAGCCGGATTCGCAGCCAGCGGCACCTGCGTGGCGACCCTGGGCGGCAAGCTGGCATGGATCGCCACCGGCGCTGCGGAGAAGGCCAGGGTTCTTGCCACCACGGATGGTGGCGCCACCTGGAAGGCCTACAATACGCCGATCGTACAGGGCACACCGAGCTCCGGAGGGTTCAGCGTGGCCTTCCGCGATCCCTTCCGCGGCATTCTTGCTGGGGGAGAACTGGATCCTGCTCTCCCGCAGGGTCCAAACGTCGCCGTCTCCAGCGATGGCGGTAAGTCCTGGAGCACGGACGGCATCGCTCAGAATCCTTTCCCGGGTGCCATCTTTGGACTGAGCTACGTCCCGGGCTTTGGGCAACGCACGGTGGTCGCCACCGGTCCCGGCGGCACGGCGTGGTCGCGGGATGAAGGGCACACCTGGACCAATCTGGCGGCGGACGTCACCGGCTTCTGGGCAGTCGCGTTTGCCGGCCGTAAAGCCGGCTGGCTGGTGGGGACCGAGGGGAGGATCCTGAAGGTCAGCTTCTAGCCGGCTCAACGCACAATGTATGATGTGATCGTACTGGGCCTCGGCGGGATGGGGAGCGCCACGCTCTTCCATCTCGCGCGCCGGGGACTCCGGGTCCTCGGACTCGAACGCTTCGACCTGGTCCACGAGTACGGCTCCTCTCACGGACTCACCCGAATCATCCGGCTCGCGTACTGGGAGCATCCTGCGTACGTGACACTCCTCCGCCGGTCCTACGAGCTCTGGCGCGAGCTGGAGATAGGGGCGGGCGAGCAGCTCCTCTACATCACCGGAAGCGTGGACGCCGGTCCCTCCGGAAGCTCTATCTTCCAGGGCGCACTCAAATCCAGCGAGCTGCACGGTTTGCCCCATCAGGTAATGGATGGTGCCGAGCTGCATCGCCGTTTCCCCGGATATGGCCTGCCGCGGACGATGCAGTGCCTCTACCAGCCGGACGGTGGATTCCTGCTGCCCGAACGATGCAACGTCGCCCACGTCACGCAGGCACTAGCGGGCGGCGCCGAGGTACACTGCCGGGAGCCGGTGCTGGAATGGGGGATTACGGGAGGCCACGCGTGGGTCCGCACCGCCCGGGCGCGGTACGAGGCGGGCCGCTTAGTCATCTGTACCGGACCCTGGGCATCGAAGCTCGTTCCGGAGCTGGCTGAGCTTGCTATCCCGGAGCGCCAGGTGGTGGCGTGGCTCCAACCGATCCATCCCGAGCACTTCGCCATGGGGGCCTTCCCGGTCTTCAACCTCGAAGTCGAGGAGGGCCGCTACTACGGGTTCCCCAGCTTCATGGTGCCGGGCTTCAAGTTCGGGAAGTACCACCATCTGGGCGAGCAGGTCGATGCCGACACGGTGGATCGCGACCCCCATGCTAAGGATGAGGAGCTGCTACGCGCCTTTGCCCAGCGCTACTTCCCCGATGGAGCCGGACCGACCCTGATGCTCAAGGGCTGCCTGTTCACCAACAGCCCGGACCGTCACTTCATTCTGGACCTGCATCCGGAGCACCCCGAGGTGGCCATTGCAGCCGGCTTCTCGGGTCATGGCTACAAGTTCTGCAGTGTGGTGGGGGAGATTATGGCGGATTTAGCACAACGAGGGGAGACGGGGCATGACATCGAGCTCTTTAGGCTGAAGCGGTTTGGAGCAGTCGCCAGTCGTCAGTCGCCGGTCGCGAGTCGGCAGTCAGCAGTCTAGGCTCTCTATGCACACAGGCTTCTTAACGGTGCTCCGGCAGAAGTGTCCTGACACTCGAGCGCAGGGCACCGCTGCAGAGTGTCCACCAGGTCATCGAGCTGGCTGGCATCGATGTCCTGGTGCACCGG
The DNA here is from genome assembly GCA_040007575.1 of Gemmatimonadales bacterium. Lineage (GTDB taxonomy): Bacteria > Gemmatimonadota > Gemmatimonadetes > Gemmatimonadales > GWC2-71-9 > CAVVWJ01. Next base: position 4,893 of record JBDTUV010000080.1, on the reverse strand, counting down.
CAGAGCCAGCACCCGGTCCTTCAGGACGATGGCCTCGGGAAACTCCTCCCAGCTGACTGCTGGAGGTGGTGGGCAAATTGCCTTCTGTCCGCATTCGATCTCGGTGCTAATCCCTCATCCGCAGCATGTCATCCAACAAGGCCTCGGGCGAGACCGGACCCCCGAGGAACTCCTCGATTACCGCTCGCGTGGGGCGCTCCAGCCCATAGCGGTAGAGCCGCGGTGCCACCCAGGAGTACCAGCTCGAATCCCCCGTCACGAACGGTCCGTGCAGCGCCCGGGTTCGGGCCCGGATTGCTGCGATGAGTATCGAGCCGGCGGCGTAATTCATCATATAGCCCGGCGCATCCACCAGCTGGCCGCGCAGGGCCCACCAGGAGAGCTCGGGGTGAGGTCGAATACGCAGGTAGTCGTGGGTGAGGGTGGTCCACACCTGGTTCGGGTCCGCCCCGGGATCCCGCTGCATCCGCGTCTCGAAGACCGCCCAGGCCACGTCGAGCACGATGCCGCCGTAGCGGCTCCGGAGCCCGTCGGCCAGGGGCACCGAGTCCCCCAACCAATGCTGCTGCCAGGCTGGTTCGTATACGTCCAGTGCGATGAAATCGGCGACCGCCTCGGTAAACGGATCGCTGTCGGGCCAGTCGGTGAAGGCTGCCCGGCTGCGAATCGCCGAGATGTGCACCGCGTGCCCGGTCTCGTGCAGCAGCTCGTTGAGGTTGTCCAGGCCGCCGCTGCGGTAGGTGGCGAACACCTGCGGCTCGCCCGCCCGCCAGCTGCCATTGATGAATCGGGGCCGCCTTCCGAAGGTGCAGTAGGCAACGGGAGTCTTCCCGGTGCGAGGCTCCAGATCGTACTGCACAGCGAGGGCTCCGAGATCTGCGCCCAGCGACTGGTAGACCTCGCGGTTCAACGAAGTCAGCCGCTTCAGCGAGATCAGCGGGCTCAGTCTGCGACTGGTCAGGCCAGTCTGGTAGAACCAGTCCCACGGCTCAATCAACGAATCAGGGTTGACGTCTCGCCACCTCTCCAGCACCCGGAGCAGCCAGCGCTCGAGCGAATCGGGGCGCACTCCCGATGCTCGTGCCTGCTCCGCGGCCGGTGGCTCGGCGCGGCCCCTCTCTTTGACCTCGCGAGCGATCAGCAGGCGATAGGGGCTCGCCGGCTGGTTGTCCCGGTTCACGCTGCGCCACACCGGCTCCAGACTGAGGAACAGCTTCCGGCGTGCGTCTGAGCCCTCGGTGCGGCCGAGCGCTCCCAAGATCGAAAGCCGGTCCAGGATCTCACCGTCCATAGTCAGATGAGACTGGGCCCAGCCGTAACAGGCGTAGAGCCGCCTCCGCAGTGAGTCGAGTCCGTTCGGCGCTGCTGCCACGGCCCCGGCGTCGTAGTCGCAGGCCGGGGGCGACCCGGCCGCGGCCGCCTGTGGTGCGGTCGATGTGGGGACCGGTCCGAGGTCTCGCACCAGCGTGCGCCGCATGATGCCCAGCGCCCGACTGTCATCGCCGGTCAGCGAGGCGGAGTCGACTGCGGCGAGCCTCCGGGCCAGGTCCTTGCGGAGGGCGTTGTGGCCAAGAATGAGTACCGAGAGAGGTGTAGTATCGGTGCGGCCGGCTTCGATGTTGACGTCGATCCGATCCCGGATCGTGCGCAGGTCGGCGTAGAGTGACTCCGCGGCTGTCAGGCTGGCCCGCACCGGGGTAGTCGGACCAGGTGGAGAAGCGCAGGCAGCCAGAATGAGCAGGAGAACCTGCGCGAACGACAAGAAGCGTGAGATGGCTCCTCCTTTCCTGTCTCGCTGCAGGGTGTCCTCTGTGCTCAATGCGACTGGCTGACGAGGTCTTTCATCAGCCGGTACATGAACTCGACGCCCTCATAGAACGACTGTACCCCGATCCGCTCGTCCTTCCCATGGGAGCGAACGTCGGAAATTTCGTAAAAGATTCCGGAGACGCCGTAGACTGGAACTCCCGCCTTCCGGAGGTGCGCGCCGTCGCTGGACCAGGGGTCCATCGCCGGCAGGACCACGACGCCGGCCCACATCGCGTTGGTTACCCGCTTCACAGCCGTCATCACCTCCTGAGACACCGGCGAAGCAGGCGAGATCTCCGGTTTGTCCGGGAGGGTCACGCGAATCAACGTGTCGGAAAGCACCCGCGCCAGGGTTGTCCGGGTCTCCTCCGGTGAATCGTCGGGGAGGAGGCGGCACTGAATGGTGGCCTGGGCCCGCTGGGGCAAGGCGTTCTCGGCGTGGCCCGCCTGGAGCATCGTGGCCACGCAGGTGGTGCGCAGGGACGAGTTGTACAGCGGCACATCGGCCAGGCGCTCGACCGCTTTGGGATCGGGCGAATCACCGGTCACTGCCCGCAGGTCGCTGGCGAGCTGACCCGTCTCCTGCTCCGCAAGCTGGCGGAAGAACGCGCTGGTGGTGGGGTTGAGCCGCACCGGAAAATGGAATCGTGACAGCCGGTCCAGGCCAGCAGCCAGGGTGTAAATCGCGTTGTCCTTGGGCGGCAGGGAGCTGTGGCCCCCGGGTCCGGTTACCTCGAGCCGGTAGGTGGCGTAGACCTTTTCGCTGGTCTGGACCGGGTTGCGAAGCCGGCGTCCATCCTTCATCTGGCCACCGCCGGCGTCGGTATTGATGACGTACGCGGCACGGATCAGCTCGGGGTGGTTATGAAGCAACCAGACCACACCGTTGTCGTCACCGCCCTCCTCGTCATCGGTGAGCGCCACCACGATGTCCCGGTTGGGGCGGTATCCCTCCGCCTTCAAGCGCAGAAGATTGGCAACCAGGTCGGCCGCTTCATCCTTGATGTCCAGCGTGCCGCGGCCGTAGTAGTAGCCGTCGCGCTCGGTGAGAGTGAATGGATCCACAGACCAATCCTCCCGTCGAGCCTCCACGACGTCGAGGTGGGCGAGGAAGAGGATCGGCTTGCCTTTTCCGCGGCCACGGAGCCGGAAGACCAGATTTTGCTTGTGGGGTTTCGGTCCGCCAAGGTAAATGTCCTCGGCGGGAAACCCTCCGGCCGCGAGACGCTTTGCCAGCGCGGTTGCCGCCCGGGTGGCCCCCGAGTCGTGGACCGTGTTGATCTCGATCAGCTCTTCGAGAATCGCCCGCGCCAGCTGCCGATGGGCGGGGGGAGGGAGGGTCTGCGCGCTCGTTACCACTGGGAGCAGGGCCAGTGCCGCCGCCAGAGCCAGCCAACGTCCCGTATTGGTCCGCATGGTGCCTCGCTAGGGTGAGGTACGACGATAAACGGGCCAATAGCGAGGAGGGAAGCGACAGGAACGACTGGTTTCTGTCGCATTGCTGTGATGCGGCTTTTGGGGGGAGTAAACAGGCGACCTACGCCTGGATTGGATATACACCGACCCAGCCACCATAAATGCCGGAGGACAGCGAACCCGCTGTCAGGCGAACCCTACTCGGCAGCCTCGTGCTCTGCCTTCCGCGGCGCCTTGGGGAACAGCCCACCGATAAGGGCTCCAGGCACCGCCATGACGACCCCTCCTACCAGCCCGCCAAGCAGTGCCTTGCCGGTGCAGCCCGTCTCGCTCTCCGAGAGACCGCAGATGGCGCCGACCATCAGCCCAAAGCCAACGGCTCCCACTGCACCCCCCACAACGGCGCCCTCCTTCCAGTAGGTAGGACGGATCTTGGCGACGCTGTCGGATGGGTTGAAGATCCAGTTCGGATGGAGCGGCTTAGGGACTGCCGGGCTGCGCAGGGCCGATGAGTTTGGCCCGGGTACCCGGACCGTGGAGTTCTGGGCGGAGGCAGCTACAGGGGCGTCGAGCACGGCGAGCAGCAGGAGCAGTCGGAAGGGCGTCATCCCAGACCTGCTTTGAGGAGAAGCTCCAACTTACCTCAACCGTGACCCTTCATGCGGCCACGCGCTGCATGGCGCCGGCGTCTACAAAGATATTGTGGATGAAAGGCGACAGCCGGTTCCGCTTCGACAGCCCCAGCGCAGCGTACATGAGGGTCAGGGCGGCTTCCCACTCTGCCCGGCTCGAGGGACCGTTCACGTCCCGCGCATTGACGAAATACACGAAGACGAGGCGCGCCGGCAGCTTGTGCAAGCGCCGCAGAAAGTAGAGGAACGCGAGACGATTGGCGTACTGATAAAAAGTATGGGTCCAATCCGCCGTGGATTTCGGAGCAAGGTACTCGCGCACTTCGATCAACCTGTCGGTGATCTTCTTGAGAGACTCGGGACCGGCCTGGCTTCGTCCCGAGGCAAGCTCGGGAACATTGGCCTTGGCTTCGAGCAGCAGCAGATCTCCCTTTGCGGTCCGAGCGAGACCGTCCCAGACCGGCCCTCTTCGCGGCCAGAAGTCGGCCAGAGAGTATTGTACCGACTCCGGCACGCCTAGCGCTTTCAGCGCCGCAAGATCGCGGTACTCCCGGTACCCACCGGAGCGTAGCGGGCAGAGCCACTCTAAAGGCGAATAGTCCGGTCCCCCGAGGCTGTCCAGCAAAGGCTCATCCACCAGGCCCCGCTGAGCATTGACCGCGAACTGAAGCCATCGCTGACTCCCCGCTGCCGCAAGATCGGCCATGGTCCCCTCGCTCTGGGTGGCACCGGTAAAATCGTCGCCGGTTGGCAGCGGATCACCCGCTGTCCCGCAGAAAACAACAGCCCTGGCCACCTGCCAGGCGCCCGCATTTCGTATCTGTCAGGAATGATTGAGCTTGAAAAACACGCGCTCAACAGTCAGCAAAAATTCTGCCTGTGCGTCGCGTGGACGGATCAGTGTGGTGCGGATTGTTGCGCGTCCAGAAATTGGTGGGAGTAGATGCCCTTACTTCTGACAGGTACCGCATGAGCGCGTGACCTTGGTCAACGCCGGATGCTTGTGACTGTGATGAGAATGGTCGTGAGGCTCGTG
>JBDTUV010000079.1:0-8995 GCA_040007575.1 Gemmatimonadales bacterium | reverse complement strand
TCCGGCGAGAACCAGAGTCGCGGCAATCAGGGCGCCTCCGGCGATGTCGCCCAGCTTCCGCGCGAGACCCACCATCAGCAGCGAGCTGGCTACCCCTGCGGCCCCCACGATGTTTCCCGGGTAGGGGTACAGGGCATCCATCCTGTCAGTGATCAGACGGATCACAAAGTTGTTCATGATCGTCATGAACGCCCAGATCGAAGCAAACACGATGCCGACGATCCCGACCCGGCGGCAGGTCTGGAACATCAGGTCGCTGGGCAGACTGTGCCCTGGTCTGGAGCTGAGGGGGGACCGCACCGGTGTCGATGGACGGCGGCCCAGGAGGCGTCGCGAGGTCATGAGATGTCGGGTCTAGGGATTCACCCCTAAGCCTACCACGATTATAGGCACTGCGGAACACCGTGATCTTACGAGGTGGCACACTGTTGCCACAGTCAGAATTCGAACGTACGTTCGTGCCTCACCCATGGCACTGAACCCGAAATTCTGGCAACCCGTTACGGCGGTGCTCTCGGCAGCCAATCTGGTGGCCGTCTGGTTTGCTGCTGTGCCGGGCGAACCGTGGCACGCATCGATCCACGCCGCCCTGGCGGTAGGCTTTGCTCTGGGCGCGCAGCGGCTGGGAATGCGCCGTCGCGCCTCCGCGGACGAGAGCCTCTCAGTCGAAATTCTGGAAGAGCTTCCCGTCCTGCGCTCCGAGGTCGCCGAGCTCACCGAGCGGCTCGACTTTGCGGAACGCCTCCTGGCTCAGCGTCAGCCGGCTGAGAATCGGCCGCCCTCGTCCCTGAGCCCGTGAAGCCCATCTCCACAATCGGTCTCGTGGTCCTGGCTGCGTGTCAGCGGACCGCGGCCCCGGTTCCCGGGCCCGCTCGGTGCGGACCGGACGTACCCCGGACGGCGATGCACCCCATCTCCCTGCATCCGGCCCTGCTCGCCGGAGACTACGAGCTGATCCAGGTTCAGAGTCAGCCCACGAGCGGGGTGTCAACATCGGGTCGCCTCCATCTCGCGCCCATGGATTCGGTCAGCAAGGCCGGCGCGGTGGGCGGCCCGGTGCGGGAGCTCGTCGGCTGGCTCGATCTCGCCGGAGGCGATCCGGCGTGGCGGACAGCCGTTTCCTCTCGTGACCCCGAGCGCCCGGGTGCGGTGCTGACCGGCCAGCACCTGCGCCTCGGACAGCCTGGCCAACCCGACGCTCTCCTGCATAACCTGACCATCACCGCGGTGGCGCCCGAAGGATTCTGGGGCTGGTGGCGGGCGGACCGGGGGGTGGCGGTAACGACCGAACCCGGCACCGATCGGGTGCTGCCTGATCCGGCCGGCTATTTCTGCGCCCTGCGGTCCGGCCAGTAGAATGCCCGCCTGAATGGGAAGGCCATCCACGCCCAGCGCGGGGTTGCTGCTGTACCGTCGCTCCTCGGGCCGACTCGAGGTTTTTCTGGCTCACCCCGGCGGCCCATTCTGGCTCAAGCGTGACGCGGGTGCGTGGACGATTCCCAAAGGCGTGGCCGAGCAAGGTGAAGACATCCTGGCCGCGGCCTGCCGGGAATTCGAGGAGGAGACCGGCATTCATCCCGTGGGACCATTCCTTTCACTCGGCTGCATCCGGCAGAAGGCAGGGAAGCTGGTGCACGCCTGGGCCTGGGAGGGAGATGCGGATCCCGGCCGGGTCACCAGCAACACCATGCAAACCGAGTGGCCCCGCGGCTCCGGCCGCGTGCTCACCTTCCCCGAAATAGACCGCTGCGCCTGGTTCGACTCCCAGGCTGCCCGGAAGAAGCTCAACCCGGCACAGGCGGAGTTGATCGGCCGCCTGGATCTGGCCCTTTCCGAGCCGCCGCCTGGGTAAGGGTACTCCAGCTTCATGCCTCTGATGAAACCGTCGGCTGACCATTTCTCCCGGGTGGCCCCGGCCTATGTCTTGTGTCGGCCTAACTACCCTGACGAGCTGTTCGATTACCTGGACCAGCAGGTGGCCCGGCACCACCTGGCCTGGGACTGTGCGGCGGGAAGCGGGCAGGCGACGATCCCTCTGGCTCGCCGGTTCAAGCGCGTTCTCGCCACCGATATCAGCCCCTCCATGCTCCAGCAGGCCCCCCGCCATCCGGCGGTGGAGTACCGGGTCGGTCCAGCGGAGGCTAGCGGCCTGGAGGACTCCTCCTCCGATCTCGTCACGGTAGCTCAGGCGCTGCACTGGCTCCACCTCGAGCCGTTCTATGCTGAAGCCGCGCGGGTCCTCGTGCCCGGAGGGGTCCTGGCGGTCTGGACGTATGGGGCGCAGAACCTGGACGAGCCGGCACTCGACCAGATCCTCCAGCGCTTCTATGCCGACATCGTCGGGCCCTACTGGCATCCAGAGCGCCGGCACGTGGAGGCGGGTTACCGCACGCTATCCTTTCCGTTCCCCGAGCTGCCGCCCCCGTCGCTGAATATGCAGGAGACCTGGAACCTGGATCAGCTTCTTGGGTACGTGGGAACCTGGTCAGCCACTCAGCGGTTCCGCGAGGCTGTGGGCCGTGATCCCCTGGGTCGACTGGGGCAGGATCTCGCACGGCACTGGGGAGATAGGTCGGCCATCCGTCGCATTCGGTGGCCGCTGAGCCTGCGAATTGGCCGCCGGCCGAAGTGACCGCGATTGACTGGTGACTGGCCAGCCTATTGGTGTTACCTTGATCGAGTCCTCAACCGAATAGTGGAATGAAGACTGTCGACGAGCTCGCTCCTGCAGGGCCGGTGCCGACCGCTGCCGCGATCCTAGTTCTCGTGGTAGATGATGAGGCTGCCGTCCGTCGCTTCGCTGTGCGAGTCCTGGAGCGAGAGAGCTACGTCGTGGTCGAAGCCAGGGATGGAGTCGAAGCGCTGGAGTTGCTCAGGCATAAGGAGACGGCCGTCGACGTGGTGGTGTCCGACATCGTGATGCCTCGACTCAACGGGGTCGAGCTGATGCAGGCGCTTGTCGTCTCCCATCCGGACCTTCCCGTCATACTGATGTCCGGCCATGCCCCCGGAGCCCTGGTGGAGCTGGGTATCGCCGCGCCCTGCGCCATCCTTCCCAAGCCGTTCCAGTCCGACCGGCTGCTCGAAGAGGTGCGCCGCTGCGTTACGCGGGATCGAAAGTGATCTGCTCGGGCTGACCCTCTATCGCTGACCCACATTAAACCTGGACGCCGGGCTACCCTTATGTGGCTCGGCGTTTGGCGCAGCTATTGCCATAACTCCTGGCGTACTCGGGGTGTCAGCCCTCTGTGCTGGCGCCGCGTGCCGCTTTTCGCACAATGGTTCAAGGCTCGTTCCAGATTGCGTTTAGGTTCCTGTTCCCCGTTTCCGGCGCCAATTTCCTTGACCATCGGATCTACTCGAGTGCAAGGGGCTGCGATGCAGAACGCGAGGCACCTTCCTTTCCTGATTGCCATCGGCCTCGTTGCCTGCGGTGGTGGGGACCCGGTCGGCCCCTCGACCCCAAGCCTGGCGGTCACGGTATCGGGGCTGCCCAGCGGGGCGGCAGCGCAGGTGGCCGTCACCGGTCCGGGCGGCTACAGCCAGTCGGTGTCGGGGACCCAGACCCTGACGCCATTGACCGCCGGATCCTATACCGTCACAGCTTCGACGGTTCTGGTTGGCGCGGCCTCCTACTCGGGCAATCCCGTCAGCCAGTCGGTGCTAGTCAGCGGCGCCTCCACGGTGCTTGTCAGATACAGCACGACCTCAGCCGGCGGCTCCCGGCTTCTGGTGAACATCAATGGGCTCGCCTCCGGAACCTCGGCCGCATTGACGGTCAGCGGCCCCGGTGGTTACAGCCAAGGCGTGACAACCACCCAGACACTCACCGGCCTTGCCTCAGGCACCTACACGATCGCCGCCCAGGATGTCATGGTGGGCGGAACTCCGTATACCGCGTCTCCCGGCAGCCAGAATGTCGTGGTGAATGCCACTACCGCAACGGTCGGAACCGTGACCTACGGTCCTCCCCCCAGCGGCGTGCTCAATCTCCGGGTCGACGGCATGTACCTGACCCAGAGCACTCAGACATATGGCGGTGCCGTGCCGCTGGTACAGAACCGCGATGGATTCCTGAGGGTGTTCGTCACCGCCAACTCGGCCAATGTGGCGCAGCCAACCGTCAGGGTCCGCTTCTACCAGGATTTCGTGCTGCAATCCGAGCAGACAGTGTCGTCCGCCGCTCTCACCGTTCCCACCGCCGCGGACGAGAGTTCTCTCAGCTATTCGTGGAACCTTCCCGTCCCGGGCGGGCTCATCCGGCCTGGCCTCAGCATCGCCGCCGAGGTGGACGTGGCGAACACAGTGGCGGAGAGCGATGAGATGGACAACGCGTTCCCTGCTGCTGCGCCTCTGGCAATGATGGTACGCACGGTGCCGGCGCTCAACATCACGTTCGTGCCGGTGATCCAGCGGGGGAACGGCCACCGGGGCGCGGTGAGTGCAGCGAACATCGCTGGCTTCCTCGACCTCGCGAAGCGGATGCATCCGCTCGACACCTACAGCGCCCTGGTTCATGCCGCTTACACCACGTCCACCGCTGATACGCTCCAGGTTGACAACACCAACGGCGCCTGGAGCACGATTCTGGGCGAGCTCGACGCGCTCCGGGTGGTTGAACGCACCTCCCGGTACTATTACGGTGTGGTCAACACCTCCTACCCGAGCGGCGTTGCGGGCGTCGCCTACGTCAGCGGACCCGCCAACGCAGAGCGTACCGCACTCGGCTGGGATGCCATGCCTAGTGGCAGCGCCGTCCTCGCCCATGAGCTGGCACATAACTGGGGGCGAAACCACGCGCCGTGCGGAGGGCCGGCAGGCCTGGATCCTACCTACCCCTACTCCGATGGCAGGACCGGCGCGTATGGCCTGGACGTCGCGGCCCAAAGCCTGAAGCCGCCGACCACGAGCGACATCATGGGCTACTGCGACCCGAAGTGGATTGGGGACTACAACTACGAGGCCATTCTCAATTACCTGAGCCCGGCAAGCCCGTTGGTGGCCAGCGCCATGGTCAGCGAGGCGGTCCAGCCCTGCCTTCTCATCTGGGGGCACATTCGCTCCGGCGAGATGGTGCTGGAGCCGGCCTTCCAGGTGAACACCCGCCCCAGCCTTCCCGTGCGCCCTGGCCCGTACTCGCTCTCAGCCTCGGCGGAGAACGGAGCTACTCTTTTCAGCTTCTCCTTCGCGCCGAAACAGATCGCCGACCTTCCGGGAGGGCAGAAGAACTTTGCCTTTGCAGTGCCGCTTTCGGATACCCAGGCCAGGCAGCTGACCACCATTCGCCTCGCAGGCGCCGGCCGCCAGACGGTACGGAGGGCTCCGGTCGCGGCGGTCTCCGGCATGCAACAGAGTGCCGGCGTCAAGCCGCTGTCGGCTAGCGCGCGCCGGCTGGCCGATGGCGGAACGGGAATTCAGTGGGACGCGCGGACTCATCCCATGGCGATGGTGCGCGACGCTCGGACCGGGGAAGTACTGTCGCTTGCCCGAGGGGGGAGCGTGGAACTGCCGGGCAACCGTCACGAAGTCGACCTCGTGATCTCCAATGGGGTGACGAGCAGCGTCAGGCGGGTTCCGGTGGCGCCGTGATCAAGCTCGTCATCCTGACGACACTGGTATTGACCGCATGTGGCGGACGCGCGCCTCGGGTCCAGGAGCCCAGCCAGACAACGGCAGCAGAACCGGCAATCAGTCTGGAGCGCACGTCCTGCTTCGGTACCTGCCCGGTGTACACCATCTCCGTTTCGCCCTCGGGATAGGTAGCCTTCGAAGGCCGGGCCCATGTTCTCCACCTCGGCTCGTCTACCGGGCGGATTCCACCGCAACGGGTTGACTCCCTGCTGGTCGAGCTCGAGAAGGCCGGATATCTCCGCTTTGCCAACCGCTATGCCGCCTCTGAGCCGGTGTGTGGCCGGTACGTCACCGATCTCCCGGCCGTAATCACCACCGTCAGGCTGGACGGCCGGACCAAGCGCATCGAGCACGATCACGGATGCGGTGCGGCCCCGGGCGCCTTGGCGGTGTTGGAGAAGAGGATCGACCAGGTGTTGGGCTCGGACGAATGGATAGGGAGTAAGAAGTAGGCGCTTCACCGCCTCCCCGCTGGATCGAGCCGGTCGCGCACCGCATCACCCAGCAAAGTCGCCGCCACTACCACCAGTACCAGCGCCAGGCCCGGTGCGGTGGCCACCCACGGGGCGTTGACCAGCGTATCCCGCCCGGATGCGATCAGGTTTCCCCAGGATGGCGTGGGTGGCTGCACGCCAAGTCCCAGGAACGAGAGCCCCGCCTCGAGCATGATCGCGTTGCCCACGCCGAGCGCCGCGGCCACGATCACCGGGGTCAGCGCGTTAGGAAGGATGTGGCGGACCAGCACCCGCGGACCTCGCACGCCCAACGCCACCGCGCTCTCGACGAACGGCCGCGCGGCGAGGGCTCGCACCTCGCCGTGAACCAGCCGAGCGATCGTCATCCACCCGGTCAGGCCCAGCACCACGATCACCAGTGCCGCGCTCGGCTGCCACAACGAGGCGAGCAGCAGCAGTAACACCACGCGGGGGAGCGCCAGGGCAAAGTCGGTGAGACCGAGCAGCACCAGCCCGGTGCGACCCTGCCAGAAGCCGGCCGCCGCTCCCACCGCCATTCCGATGACGACCGAGAGCAGGACCGCCAAAAGTCCAACGCCGAGCGATACCCGGGCGCCAAAGACCAGGCGCGACCAGACGTCCCGGCCGAAGCGGTCGGTGCCGAGCAGGTGGAAGGCGCCGTGGAGGTCGGTGGTCAATGGGGGCAGGAACCGGGTGGCCACGATATCCCGCTGCAGCGAAGGATCCACCGCCAGCAGCGGCGCCATTATCGCCGCCAGAATGGCTAGCACGAGCACCGCGAGGCCGAATCGTGCCCGGGGATCGTGCCAGAGGGAGCTGCGGCTTCTCATCTAGGCTGCCCCGACCGAAGGTTGGGCTCGCAAGCGGGGATCGGCCCAGGCGGTCAGTAATTCCGCCAGGAGGTTACCCAGGACCACGAGCGTGGCGCTCACCGCCGTTGCGGCCATGATCACCGGATAGTCCCGCGCTCCCACCGCCTCCACCATGATTCGTCCGACGCCGGGCCAGGCGAAGATCGCCTCGATGAACACCGCACCGGAGAAGAGGGCCGGCAGGGAAAGGCCGAGCAGGGTGAGCACCGGGATCAAAGCGTTGCGCAGCACGTGCCGCAGCGTGACCTGCACGGGCGACAACCCCTTTGCCCGCGCGATGGCCACGTGGGGCGCGTTCCGAACGTCGAGCATCGCGCCCCGCACGAAGCGGGCGGTGCCGCCGATGCCGATCAGCGTCAAGGTCGCCAGCGGGAGCGCGAGATGCCGCAGCCGATCGGCGACCCGGTCCCATCCAGTAAGGAAGTCGGCATCGAACCCAGCGGCGCCAAAGGCAGGCAGGGCGCGCGCCCAGTAGGTAAAGACCATCACCAGCATCAGCCCGAGCCAGTAACCCGGCAACGCAAACAAGGTCACGGTGACCACTGACAGGGTGGTGTCGAGCCGGCCACCACGTGTGGCCTGGATCGCCCCCACTACGATGCCGATGATGTAGCTCAGGACCAGCGACAGCCCCACCAGGCTGACCGTCGCCGGCCAGGCAGCCGAGATCATGCCGCGCACCGGCCTGCCGGTGGCGATGCTGCTGCCCCAGTCGCCCCGGACGAATCGGCCGAGCCACACGGTGTATTGCTCCGGGATGGGGCGGTCGAGTCCAAGCTCTTTTCGCTGGGCCGCGAGCTGTTCCGGAGTCGCGGTGGGCCCGACCAACAGGAGTGCGGGATCGCCAGGGGCGAGCCGGATGAGGAAGAACATGAGGGTGACGACGCCGACGACCACGGCGAGGCCGGCGAGAGCGCGTGTCACTAATGCTTGTAGCATGGCTTGGAATGTACGTCCGCCCCGCCACATGTCGCAGCAGGAGTGCAGCCGACCCCAGCGCCCGGACGGGCTCCTGTTTGCCGCCGCGAATGGGGCGGGGGGCTTGTACCGCGTGATTAGTGCTGGCAACCGACACCGTGGCGATGATAAGATACCCTGTGCTTCTGCGCCGATATCCGTTTTCAGTCCTTGTGGCAGTTGCGATAGCCTGCGGCCCCAACGCGGCCCGCCGGGGCGACACCGTGCTCTTTGCCTCCGGCGCGGACCTCCAGAGCATCAACCCACTCCTCACCGTCCATCCGCTCGCGCGACAGGTGCAACGTCACGTGCTGCTGACCACGCTGGCTCGCTACGACAGCACGTTGACTCCGCAGCCCTACCTCGCCCGAAGCTGGCAATGGTCATCCGGTCGGCGGGAGCTGACCTTCCATCTCGAGACCGCGGTGCGCTGGCATGATGGCCGGCCGACCACCGCACGCGATGTGGTTTGGACCCTGGACGCGGCGCGGGATCCCGCCACCGGATACCCCCGCACCAGCGAGCTCGCGGGCCTCGAGTCGGTTACCGCGCCGGACGATTCGACCGTCGCCTTGCGATTCACGGAGGCGCAGCCGCGCTTCCCCGACCTGTTGACCGACCTCGCCATCTTGCCGGCTCATCTGCTCGACACGGTCCCCCATGCCCGGCTGCGGCAGGCGGAGTGGAACACCGCGCCGGTCGGCAATGGCCCCTTTCGCTTCGTGTCGCACGAGCCGAACCGCCGCTGGGTGTTTGCCGCGAATCCCGCCTTTCCCACAGCGCTCGGTGGTCCGCCCCGCCTCGGGCGCTTCATCGTTGTGGTGGTAGATGAGCCGACTACCAAGTTGGCGGCGCTCACCTCCGGTGAGCTCGACTTTGCGGGCATTCAGCCCGCCCACGCCGAGTTCGTGCGACGCGATTCCAGTCTTGTCGTCTTGAGCTTTCCGCTGCTGCAGACCGACGGCATCGTCTTCAATACCAGACGACCTCCATTCGACCGGCTCGAGACCCGTCGGGCGGTGAGCGATGCCATCGACCGCCAGGAGCTGGTTGACGGCT